>JAKQGD010000355.1 GCA_029573365.1 Bacteroidota bacterium
ACATCGGGCAGACAACCGGATTTTTTAAATATCTTTTAGATTTTGGTGTGGTTATGGACACTGATAATTACGCCATTTTGCAAAAAAACGGCCTGACGATCCACTTACTCAGGGCCGGAGAAAACATAGGCCAAATGGAATTTTACCTTGAGGTAGACAATGTAGACCATATCTGGAATTCCATTAAGGATAAAGTCACAGCAATTAAAACAAGGCCTCCTTTTGACAGGGATTATGGCATGAGAGAAATGCACATCGCAGTGCCATATACCAATACACTTATGTTTATTGGCCATGAGATGAAGGTCTGAAAAAGAACAGAGATTTTATGCCATTTGCAATGCTGGTGCAACGGATTTCAGGCGAGATAAATAATGATTTAGTCGCGAAATCATGTAGTGAGTGTTGATTTCAAAATCGTAACGAAAAGTACCTGTGTCATCCTTTATGATAAGATAGTTTTTTTGTGTTTTGCCCAATATTTCATTTATCAATTGGCTTGAAGTTTCACCTGCAATCGAAATGGAATCTGCCGAAGATATTGCTTCCAGTTTGTTTCTGTCAAAAGATTTAATCACCTCACCTTCCTGCGAAACTATGCGGATTCCCGCCTCGTCAATCTGGATGGTACCATAGGATAAAGTTCTCATTTTTTTACCGACTCTCCCCTGTACCCCAAAGGCAACCAAAAGTACTGCTGCTGCGGGTATTGTAAGCCACAAAGGCATTCTGTCAAAATTGACCAGAACTCCTATGGCTGCAGAAGTTAAAAACCACATCAGGTAACTTATGCGACGGGCATGGTAATAGTCATTATTTGGGATAAGTTTTGCACAGAACATAGAGTGTGATTATATTTCTTTAACCAAAGATATGGAATTTTTCTCAAATCACAACTTGCAGCGTTAGATTTAAATTAAATCATGCTGATGAATGTCAGGTCAATATTTGCTCTTTAATCATACACTGTACCGAGGTTATACTTTACTTTTGTGGGGCCAAATCATACCATTAGACCATTAAATAAAATAAGGATATACCATGAGCGGATTCAGAAAAGAAAAAGACAGTATGGGGTACATCGATGTACCAGCTGACAAGTACTGGGGAGCACAGACACAGAGGTCCTCAGAAAATTTTAAAATCGGCGGCCACCGCATGCCTAAGGAGATTATCAGAGCTTTTGCCGTCCTCAAGATGGCTGCGTCTCGTGCAAACCATGAACTGGGAGTGCTTTCAGCAGAGAAAAAAGTGCTCATAGAAAAAGTTTGCAACGAAATCCTGGAAGGCAGGCTGGACGACCAGTTTCCGCTTGTCGTGTGGCAGACCGGATCAGGGACTCAAAGCAATATGAACCTCAATGAGGTCATTGCCAACCGTGGCCACGTAATCAATGGGGGTAAGCTTGAAGACAGCAGCAAGGTGCTCCACCCCAATGACGACGTCAACAAATCACAGTCTTCAAACGATACATTTCCTACAGCTATGCACATTGCTGCCTTTCAGGTGCTTGCGGAGGTGACAATTCCTGGGCTGGAGATATTGCGGGATACCCTAAAGCAAAAGTCCCGAAAATTCATGAAAGTCGTCAAAATCGGGCGTACCCACTTCATGGATGCTACTCCGCTGACACTGGGCCAGGAATTGAGCGGTTATGTGTCACAGCTCGATCACGGTATAGCGGCAATAAAAAATTCGTATAAGCACCTGTCAGAACTGGCGCTGGGCGGTACGGCTGTGGGGACCGGCCTCAATACCCCTAAGGGATACGATGTTCTTGTGGCACGAAAAATTGCGGAGATTACAGGTCTGCCCTTTATCACCGGCAAAAACAAATTTGAAGGACTCGCAGCCCACGACGCCATTGTCGAGGCCCACGGTGCACTGAAAACAGTGGCAGTTTCCCTGATGAAAATAGGCAACGATATCAGGATGCTTGCTTCCGGCCCTCGGTGTGGCATAGGTGAGATCACCATTCCCGAAAACGAACCCGGCTCATCCATTATGCCGGGTAAAGTTAATCCCACACAGTCGGAAGCTCTGACCATGGCTATGGCTCAGGTGCTGGGCAACGATGTGGCCATCAATGTAGGAGGCATGAGCGGACATTTTGAGCTTAATGTCTTCAAGCCCGTGATGATCTACAATTTTCTGATGTCAGCAAACCTCATAGGCGATGCCTGTGTGAGCTTTAACGAACACTGTGCTGTAGGTATAGAAGCCAATCTGCCACGCATCAAATACAATCTCGACAATTCGCTGATGCTTGTGACAGCCCTCAATACAAAAATAGGGTACGACAAGGCAGCAGAGATAGCCAAGAAGGCCCACAAGGAAGGCCTGACCCTCAAGGAGGCCGCCCTTAAACTTAAATACCTGACTTCAAAAGAGTTTGATGAGTGGGTCAGAGCGGAAGATATGATATGACGTCATACCGCGATGTTTTTGTCATAGTTATCCTGGCATGTACAATGCAGACGTCCTGCAAGATGTACAAGCCGGAATATACATACAATGATTTTGGTACGGACCTGCCTGATTATGCTGACCTTGACAACTGGGCAGCTCACCCTGCCAAGGACGACGAAGCCGACAGGATGCCCGAAGGCGGCACTGTCACTTACGACCATGTCATGGCTGATGTATTTTTTATACATCCTACTACTTATATAGGGTCTAAGGGAGAGGATAAGTGGAATGCCTCGCTGAAAGACCAAAAGCTAAATAAAAAGACGGATGAAGGTTCCATTCGTTTTCAGTCCAGTGCATTTAACCATGCAGGCAGGGTATTTGCTCCCAGATACCGACAGGCACATTTTATAGCCTATTTTACTAAGGATACGGCTTCCGCCAATAAAGCCTTCGAAAGAGCCTACCGCGATGTCAGAGCAGCTTTTGTCCATTATCTTGAAAACGAAAACAAAGGCAGGCCCATCATCCTGGCGGGGCACAGTCAGGGGACCAACCATGCCGAAAGGCTCATGGATGAGTTTTTTACGGGAAAGCCTCTTAAAAACAGAATGGTAGCCGCTTACCTCATTGGAATGCCGTTAAGAAAAGACCGTTTTGCCGACATTTTTCCATGCCGGGACAGCACAGATACCGGTTGTTTTGTTTCGTGGCGTACCTTTAAAAAAGGGTATAAGTTGCCCAGGGGACTGACGTCAAACAAAGTGTCGGTAACCAACCCACTTTCGTGGAAAACAGACGAGCAGTTCATGCCCGCTACTGCCAATAAAGGTTCACTGTTTTACAAGTTTGACAAACTAAAAAAACATAAAATGGAAGCCCGGGTTGCCAAGGATATTTTGTGGACAAACAAGCCGCGGTTTTTCGGATCCATATTTCTGAAGACACGCAACTACCACATAGCGGACATTAACTTTTACTACGTCAACATCAGGGAAAATGCTGTTTTACGGACAAGTAAATTCAAGCCCGGAAGCTGATATTATTTCATTGACTCCAGTCTCATCCTGGCATCGGCATTGTTTGGGTTGAGCCTGAGGACTTCGCTGAAATCTGCTGTTGCTGCTGCTTTGTCGCCTCTTCCCAAATGGGCCAGTCCACGGTTGTAAAACAAGATGTCGGATGGGTTTTCTGCAGATATGACTTTCGTCAAAGTTTCCGCGGCAGCGTCGTACCTGGCAGCATTGATTTGTGCTTCGCCCAAAGCCCTCAGAATCTCCGTTTGTTTGTGAGGCATGAGACTAAGGGCAGTAGCAAAGGCATCGGCCGAGGCACCGGGGTCGGACTGCAATTGTGCCACACCGAGGTTGAAGTATGTGCCACCCTTATTGGGTTCCAGCCTGATGGCTTCTTTGTACATAGATATGGCCTTGGCTATGTATTCGGTCTTTTTATCCGGTACTTGTACGCTAAGTGTGCCATAACAGTTACCCAGGCCCTCATACACATCGGCACGGTCACAGCCGTCAGCTATGGCTTTTTCGAAGTCTTCCATGGCTCCTTGTATGTTTCCGGTCTTGCCGCGGTTGTTGCCGCGGTTGGCCAATGCTGTATCTTCCGTAGGATAACGGTTAAGTACCTGCGTCCATAGTTTTTCCGGGTCCTGCCAGATATCGGATTGGATGCGGGTCAAAAACGCAAGGAAAAGCAGAAAGACTACGCCAGCACCCACTGCCAGTTTTTTATACATGGCTGAGTCTGTAAGAGCATTGATGCTGGCTGCAAGTCCAAAAGCCAGGCCTATATACGGCACATATGTATATCTGTCAGCCATGCTGGCAATACCCACGGAGAGAAACTGCAGCACCAGGACAAGGGATATAAAAAAGAAGCCTGCACCAAACACCCATATTCTCGTTTTTTTGGATGACCAGGCTATAGCCACTGCAACTGCCGGAAAAACCAAAGGAAATAACATGCCTGCTACGGAGCCAAACCACGCTGCGGGCGGATAGGGATACAAGGCACTAAGTTTGTCAGGCTTAAAAAAAGTAATCACATAATTGACAAAGCCATACGAAGCCACTTGTATCCTTTGCCAGGAAGTCATGACATGAGCCTCGGCTACGGCTTTGACTTTTTCGCCGTGGAGGGTAAGGAGGCCTCCAAAATCCCCACCGCTCTGCACATTTACGGCCATGAGCCCAAAAAAAAGTGAAATGGCCAGAAAAAGTACTTTTTCGAGGAGGGCTCTCCGTGAATGCCATGTGCGGCCGTGCCAGTAATCCAGCAGCATCCACATCAGAGGGATGACCACAGCCATGGCCTTGCTGAGGACACTTGCCACAAAAAGCAGCCCTGCCGCTATAAGCCATTTTGAGGCTTTTTTATCCAGGTATTGCCAATAGGAAATCAATGACAGCAACAAAAAGAAGGTGTAAAGAACATCTTTCCGCTCAGAGACCCAGGCAACAGACTCTGCGTGGGCAGGATGCCATGCAAAAACCCCCGCAGTAAACACAGCAACCCAAAACTGCCTGCCGGTTATCATCCAGATTAACAGAAAAACAAGCATCGAATTAACGATGTGAATCATGATGTTGGCCCTGATGAAAGGGGCCGCTTTTGGTACCTTGCCTTTGCCGGGAGTCTGCATGGCCAGGGAAATCATGGTTAGCGGATGGTAGTTTAGTGAAACAGGCGTTTTCCACAGTCTGCCATATTCCTTGTTTATAACCAAGCTGTTTTCCTCTACATATACCTGGTCGTCCCAGTTGACAAAACCATTGTCAAAAGCTGGAAAATATACAGTCAGTGTCACCAGTGTTATGACGACAGATGCCAGAATTAACCTAAGCATGTTCCTCTCAGGTTTTTGACGTGAGGGCTCTGTTTTTCCGGACTTTTGTTTCATGGCATTTCCACTTGTGGTTCACAAAGTTAGGAAATGTGACCGGAAATTTAAAATGTCTTTATTGTCTGATTTGCCTTTGGAACATGTGCATCTGCATTCGCGGAAGCGGTAACGACCTGCCCTAAATCGAACTCAAAGTTACTTCAGTGGACTTTTGGCTGTCATCCCTCATGTAGGTGACCCTGACTTTGTCGCCGGCTTTGTACTTTTCGAGAATGAGGAAGAGGTCGTTGTTGTTTTTGACTTTTTTGCCGTCGACCTCGAGGATGATATCGCCAAAAATGATCTCACCGGTCCCTGTTTGTTTCAAAGCCTTAAGACCTGCTTTTTCTGCACCTTTGCCGGGAGTGAGTCCCATGATCATGGCTCCTTCGATGCCCCAGTTTTGTGCGTACTGTGGTGGCAGCAACTCTACGCCCAGGATGGGTCTTTTTACCTCTCCATAGGTTATGATATCGGAAACCACCCAGTTTACCTCATCGACAGGTATAGAAAATCCAATGCCGGCAGAAGCTCCAGATGGGCTGTATATCATGGTGTTGACACCTATCAGACGGCCGGAACTATCCAGCAGCGGCCCCCCGGAGTTACCGGGATTTATAGCCGCATCAGTCTGAATCACGTCTCTGATAGGTCTGCCGCCTATAGAGATTATTTCTCTACCGAGGGCACTGATTACCCCCGTGGTCAGAGACTGATCGAGCCCAAAAGGATTGCCTATGGCATATACCGACTGACCGACACGGAGGGTAGAGGATTGTCCTACAGGTATGGGCCGGAGTTTGTCTGCCGGGGCCTTGATTTTTAGCACTGCCAGGTCCTTGTTTGGCTCAAAGCCTACGACCTCGGCATCCCATGTGGTGCGGTCCGAAAGTGTTACCTTGAGTTTGGATCCGTTTTGGATGACATGGAAATTGGTGATGATATGACCCTGTTTGTCCCAGATAAATCCTGAGCCTGAGCCAGAGGGTATTTCTGTGACATTCCGAGACCAGTAATCTCTTTGTTCGCTTAGTGTAGTGATGTAACATACCGATGCTGCCGATTTTTCAAAAAGATCTATGGTCGCCTGTTCGCTATTGGTGAGATATGTCACCGAATCCACGGACCTGCGGTGGTGGGTATAAGCCGGGGAATTTTCTCCGGAAGGCGAAGCATTTTCTGATGTCAGCCCGGTTTGAATTTCGGGTAACAGACTGGTCGTGAAAAATCTTTTTCCAACCCAGATTCCTGATACAAGCAGCAGGCCGCCAATAATGATTTGACTGAGTTTCATGACTGTGGTAAATATATTTTGGTTTTCAGATATAAAAACAACACATTACAACAATCAAACGGAAGAAAAGTATCCGCTGTTTTATTCCTTTTTTGCCAATTGTCTAATATATCGACAAACCCTGTATCTTTCCTCGTGGTATGTACCGAATAAATCGTCCAGCTGAGCCACCACGGTACCGTAACCCAGTTTTTTCCCCCAGGCCAGCAAACCTTCAGGGTAGTTGACGCCCAGGGTCATCGCTTTTTCGACGTCTGCCTCTGTACATATGTCCATGCCTACCGTGTCCGCAGCCTCATTGACGAGCATAGAGAATATACGCATAAATATGGCATGAGACATCCTGTTTTCTGAGGGTACTGCCTCACTTTTGGGATAGGTATAGAAACCCTTTCCGGATTTTCGGCCGAGCCACCCGGCTTCCAGCAGTCTGAGTTGCGAAAAGGAAGGTCTGTACCTAGGGTCGTAATAAAAACCTTTCCACACCGATTCCGTCACGCGGTAATTGACGTCATGGCCGATAAAATCCATCAGGGCAAAAGGCCCCATTTTAAAGCCGTGTTCCACCATGCTTGCGTCTATGGTTTCCATGTCTGCAATTCCTTCTTCCATGATGCGAATGGCCTCGCTGTAATAAGGCCTTGCCACTTTATTGACAATAAAGCCGGGGGTATCTTTGGCGAGCACTACTTCCTTGCCCCACGATGTGATGATATTACAGACAGTGTCGGTAACTGAGGTGTGGGTCTGTAAAGCAGGGATGACCTCCACGAGTTTCATAAGGACGGGCGGATTAAAAAAGTGTATGCCAATAAACCTGTCCGGCTTCTGCAGGGTGGAAGCTATCGACGTCACCGACAAAGATGAAGTGTTAGTGGCGAGCACAGCTTCGGAAGTTAATATTTTTTCCAGGCGGGCAAACAAGTCTTTCTTGACTGCCACGTCCTCGATGACTGCCTCGATGATAAGACTGCAGTCTGAGAGGGTTTCCAGCTTGTCGCAAAGGTAGATGCGTCCTGTGATGGCCTTGGCCTCTTCGTGGGTGAGGATACCTTTTGTTGCCAGTTTTGAGGTACTCTGGATTATATTGTCGAGGGCTTTTTGGCCGGCTTCCGGGCTGATGTCATACAGTCGTACTTCGTGGCCTGCGGTGGCTGCCACCTGTGCCATTCCCGAACCCATGGCTCCGGCCCCGGTGATTCCTATGGTCATTTTATTTTGGATTTGCTTTTGACTGTAAAGTTATCAAATTGGCGAAAAGCAGGATGCAATTTTAACCTTCGACTTTCCTGCACTGATGCCACAATGTACATTTTCACAATATAATGCCTATTTTTGCGTCCTGCCACAGTGTTATTGTCTATCTATATTTTCAAACAGATATATGT
Organism: Bacteroidota bacterium; assembly: GCA_029573365.1. Lineage (GTDB taxonomy): Bacteria > Bacteroidota > Bacteroidia > Chitinophagales > Saprospiraceae > OLB9. Next base: position 7,988 of record JAKQGD010000355.1, read on the forward strand.
CATCCAAACCATCGTTGCCAAAAGGAACCAGGGATTTTTTGCCTAGACAAGTTGCCAGGCGAAAGTATATATTTGGTGTCATCGAAGGGATTTTTCGCACATACGGATATCTTCCCATAGAGACGCCCACCATGGAAAACCTCAGTACACTGACCGGAAAATATGGTGAGGAAGGTGACAGACTGCTTTTTAAGGTGCTCAATAATGGAGATTTTCTGGCCAATGCCGACAAAGAGGCCATACAAAATCTGGACAGCAACCGCATCATACCTTCCATTTCTAAAAGGGGCCTCAGATACGACCTTACGGTGCCTTTTGCCAGGTTTGTCGTGATGAATTACAACGATATTTCCCTGCCGTTCAAGAGGTATCAGATACAGCAGGTGTGGCGTGCAGACAGGCCTCAGAGAGGCAGATACCAGGAGTTTTACCAGTGTGATGTGGATGTCGTGGGGTCGGATTCGCTCATGTATGAAGCAGAGCTCGTGCAGATTTATGCCGCCGTATTCAGGAAACTGAATATAAAAGTCAGGGTCCTCATAAATAACCGAAAGATACTATACGGCATGGCAGAAGCGGCCGGTATTGCCGGCAAGTTTATGGAAATGACCATAGCCATAGACAAACTGGATAAGATCGGCCCTGAGGGAGTCATTAGCGAAATGACACAGAGAGACATACCTGGCGAGAGTGCAAGGAAAGTTCTGGAAATGTTGAAGATAATTGACCTTGCCAGGCTGGAGGCAGCATTTTCTGGCACTACAGAAGGCCTCAATGGAGTCAGAGAGGTGAGGCAGGTTTTTGATTATCTCAATGGAACCTTACCTGAACTTACTTTTGACATCAGTCTGGCCCGGGGCCTCAATTATTACACAGGATGCATATTTGAAGTAAAATTGGACACGGATGCCTATCCGGGATTTAGCATGGGCAGTATAGGCGGCGGCGGCAGGTATGACAATCTCACAGGTGTATTCGGCATGCCCGGCATCTCAGGTGTCGGAGTGTCTTTTGGAGCCGAAAGAATCTATGATGTCATGGAAGAGCTGGACCTTTTTCCCGGTAACGTAGATCAGGACATCAGGCTGCTGTTTGTTGCCATGGACGATGAGAGCCACAGGTTTGCTTTCGGAATTGCCACCGGACTGAGAGAGCAGGGAATACCTTGTGATGTATATCCTGAGCCTGCCAAAATGAAAAAGCAGATGTCCTATGCCAATGCACGCAATGTGCCTTTTGTGGCCATCATAGGCGAAACTGAAAGACAGTCGGGAAGTGTCACTTTAAAAAGTATGATTTCCGGTGAGCAGTCGCTGGTCCCTGCAGACAGAATCAAGGAATTACTTTTATAACCTCAAGTATCTGATATACTTTTAACAGCTTATAAATGGTGGACTTTGCCGATTTGACACTGGCTGATGTACAGCGTGGACTTCTGGAAGGCAGGTTTTCTGGCAGCAGCCTGCTGGATCATTATCTCCATCGTATCAGGGAGACATCCTACCTCAATGCTTTCCTCGAAGTGTACGAAGCGGAGGCCCGTCAAAAAATGGAAGCCCTGGACCAAAAAATAAAAGACGCTCCTGAATCTCTGGGAAAACTGTTTGGCTGTGTTTTTTCTGTCAAAGACATGATTGTGCTCAAAGCACATGAAGTGACGGCAGGGTCCCGCATACTCAATGGGTTTAAAAGCATGTTTACGGCCACTCTTCTGCAGCGTATGCTTGATGAAGATGCCATAATCATAGGGAGAACCAACTGCGATGAATTTGGTATGGGGTCTGCCAATCTGCACAGCTACTACGGACCCGTGGGCAATGCCCAAGACCCTCATAGAGTGTCAGGCGGCTCGAGCGGAGGTGCAGCCGTTTCGGTACAGGCGGGCACATGTCTTCTGGCTATAGGCACAGATACCGGCGGATCGGTACGTCAGCCTGCTGCTATGACGGGCACTGTAGGATTTAAGCCGGGCTACGGTATGGTATCCAGATTTGGTCTGGTGGCGTATGCTTCCTCCTTTGACCAGGCAGGCATCATCGCCAGAAGCCCGGCCGATATAGACAGAGTCATGGAGGTTATTTCTGTGGCTGATGCCAATGACGCCACGATGAAAACCAAAGGGCTGTATGCTACCCAAAGTGCTGCGGTAAAAGATAAGTGCAGGGTTGCCTGTTTTGCTGAAGCCATAGAGGGAGCCGGTGTAAACCAAGAGGTAAGACAAAGATTTAATGATTTTGTCCATCATCTGACAGAGGCCGGCCATGAGGTTGTTTCCGTGGAGTTTGGTCTGCTGGAATATCTGGTTCCTACGTATTATATACTGACCACAGCAGAAGCGTCATCCAATCTAAGCAGGTATGATGGAGTAAGATATGGGTACAGGAGCAGCGAGGCCGGAAATATACACGACCTTTACATCCAGTCGAGGTCCGAGGGTTTTGGTACGGAGGTTAAAAAACGGATTATGCTGGGCTCCTTTGTTCTCAGCGAAGGATACTATGATGCCTATTTCAGCAAAGCCCAAAAGGTGAGAACACTGGTCAGAAACCGTATAGAAGCCATATTCAGTGATTTTGATTTTGTCGCTTTACCCACGTCACCTGTGGCTGCCTGGAAAAAAGACGAAAAACAAACCAATCCACTTTCCGAGTATATGGCCGACATCTATACCGTGCTGGCCAGCCTTGCCGGGACACCTGCAGTTTCGGTGCCTGCAGGCAATAATTCTGAAGGTTTGCCGTTAGGTATACAGTTGATAGCCAACAGTGGAGACGATAAAAAGCTGGTGAAATTTACTGAACATATAACTAATTGGCATAATTTTTGAAATTAAGTTAAATACAGATAATAATTTGTTAACAAGTGTATACTGTTGACAGATACCAAATTTTGTATTATCTTTGCACTCCCAATGAAATTTACCGGCCTATGTGCTGAAAATCTTACACAACAGTCACTTTATTCCAAAAACGTAAGATTTCCCAAAAACCGTTAATAATTATTTTACCATGAACACGTTACAACGTATTACAAAACCTGTTTTGGTTTGCGTTTGGGTCCTGTTTCTGGTAGCCCAAGGGTCTGCAAAATCCCCCTATGACCCCGAGGTGACCAGAAGGATCGAAAACCTACAAACCATCGTAAGTGTCCGCGTGACAGAAGATGTCATGGACATGGTCAGATTTTACACGGAGAAAAACCGGAGAGACAGCGAAAGAATTCTCTCCAGGACAGCTCTGTATTTTCCTGCCATAGAGCAAGCCCTTCGTGAGAAGGAACTGCCTGACGAACTCAAGTACATCTCCGTCGTGGAGTCCAGCCTGGACCCCAGGGCCGTATCTCATCAGGGAGCTGCCGGCATGTGGCAGTTTATGAAAGGTACTGCTGAGCTTTTTAACATCAGAATGGACAAACATATCGATGACCGCAGAGACATCATCAAGTCCACAGACAAAGCCCTGGATTACCTGAAGTACCTCCATGAGTCATACGGAGACTGGACTCTGGCACTGGCGGCCTACAACTGTGGTACATCCAGGATCAACAAAGCCATCAAGAAGGCAGGTGGTTCGACCGACTACTGGAGTATTCTGGAGCATCTCCCGAGGGAAACCCAGAAGTATATACCTAAATTTATCGCGGTATCTTACCTGATGAATTATTACTACCTTCATGACATTAAGCCGGCTGACCTGCCTGATGATATCAGATATACGACATCTGTCAAAGTTTTTGACAAAGTCGATTTCAAAAAGCTGAGCAAGGAATTGGACATGGATTTGGAACTTATCAGACATCTTAACCCTGTCTATGCAAGGGACCAGATACCTGCCACAAGGGAGGAATCTTATTTTCTGACATTGCCTGACATCAAAATGACTGAATTTACGCAGAAATTTGGGGTATCTCTTGAGTTGTTTGCCGGGCCCTTTTCGATGAGGAGACCTGTAGAAGACAACAACAAGACCGAGGCCGTACAAAGGGATGCCGTTGCCTATCTGGAGTCGATCAGAAAAAGGAATGTAGCCATCAGAGACAACCTCAAGGATACAAGTATATACAAAGTACTGGCAAAAAACAATATACCCGGATTCGGTACCCTCAAGGTGTACAGGTTAAAGAAAAAGGAATCTGTGGCTGACGTTGCGGAGGCAAAAAACATCCCATTGGAGGAGTTGATGGCCATAAACAACATCAGCGAAGGAGAAGATATAGCACCTGGCAGCTACATAAGGCTGTCCAGATAACCTATGACATATCATCAAAGGATGAGGGTTTGGTCCGTCAAGCGATCAAACCCTTTTTCTTTTCCTGATGTTTAGTAATAGGTATTTTTCAGGTTTCAGGAATAATTAAATTATGGTCAATATGTCTGACGCTTTTATCGGAACCAATGTAGATATAGCTGCCACGCTGCTCAAAAAGGGAGAGGCTGTCGCTATACCCACAGAAACAGTTTACGGGCTTGCCGCCAATGCTCTGGATACACGTGCCGTTGCCAAGATTTTCAGTATAAAGCAGAGACCTACATTCGACCCGCTGATCATACATCTGCCTTCTTTTGACAAGGTGCAGGATTATGTAGAGGAAATACCAGAGGTTTTCACCAGGCTGGCCAAAAATTATACGCCGGGGCCGTTGACCTTTCTTCTTAGAAAAAAAGACCTTATCCCTGACATTGTGACTGCCGGATCTCCATATGTTGCTGTGCGGATACCAAATCATACTGTCACTCTGGATCTGCTTTCAAAACTTGATTTTCCGCTGGCTGCACCTAGTGCCAATCCCTTTGGGTACATAAGCCCTACTACAGCCATGCATGTGGCTGACCAATTGGGTAGCAAGGTATATTACATCCTCGACGGAGGGCCCTGTGATGTAGGATTGGAGAGCACCATTCTGGCTCTGGACGAAAGCGGAAAGGTGGAGGTGCTTAGAAAAGGAGGACTTTCCATTGAATCCATAGAAAAGGAAACAGGGCCGGTCACAGTGAGGGACACCTCAGTATCCAATCCCGAAGCCCCGGGCATGCTTACGAGCCACTATGCTCCCAGAGTACCGCTGATTATCGGTGACGTATACAAACTGTCGGCTGCAGCCAATACTCAAAGGACAGGCATCATAGCTTTCTCCAATTTTTTGCCTGATATCCCCACAAAACATCAGATCGTATTATCGCCTTCCGGCAATTTTACCGATGCAGCCCGCAATCTTTTTGCAGGCATGAGATACCTTGACAATTGTGACATCGATGTAATCTTTGCTGAGCCAGCTCCCGAATCTGACCTTGGCATAGCCATAAATGACAGGTTACGTCGGGCTGCTCACAGAGACTGATCTTTTAGGAAAAAGCATTAAAGCCGGTAACATCCATACCCGTTATGAGAAGGTGGATGTCGTGTGTGCCTTCGTAAGTTACTACGGATTCCAGATTCATCATATGCCTCATGATAGAATACTCTGAGGTGATGCCCATGCCGCCGTGCATTTGTCTGGCTTCGCGGGCTACCTCGAGGGCCATGGCGACATTGTTTCTTTTTGCCATGGAAATCTGTGCCGGTGTGGCCTTGCCCTGATTGGCCAGAGTGCCGAGCCTCCATACCAGCAATTGTGCCTTGGTGATTTCTGTGATCATTTCCGCCAGTTTCTTTTGTGTCAGCTGGAACTGCCCCAGTTTCCTCCCAAACTGTTCTCTTTCTTTGCTGTACCTCAGGGCAGAATCATAGCAGTCGAGAGCTGCACCTATTGCCCCCCATGCTATACCATAGCGGGCCTTGGACAAACAACCCAGAGGTCCTTTGAGGCCTGACACATTGGGGAGGAGATTGGCCTTGGGTACCCTGACATCTTCAAAAACCAGCTCGCCGGTGACAGACGCACGCAGTGACCACTTGCCGTGAATCTCGGGTGCCGAAAAACCCTTCATGCCTTTTTCTACGATAAGTCCGCGGATGATTCCCTCCTGGTCCTTTGCCCATACGACGGCTATGTCAGCCACGGGAGAATTGGTAATCCACATTTTGGCACCATTAAGGATATAAGAGTCGCCGTCATCCCTAATGTTTGTAACCATGCCGGCAGGATTGGATCCGTGGTCAGGCTCTGTGAGTCCGAAACAACCGATAAATTCACCACTTCCGAGCTTGGGAAGGTATTTTTTTCGTTGCTCTTCGTTGCCATACTTGTAGATGGGGTACATAACTAGAGACCCCTGTACGGAAGCCATGGACCTGATGCCTGAGTCACCCCTTTCGAGTTCCTGCATGATGATACCGTATGCTATTTCGTCCATGCCGCCGCCCCCGTATTCTGCAGGAAGGCTAGGTCCGAAGGCACCTACCTCAGCCAATCCCTTAAAAAGGTGAACGGGACACTCTGCCTTGTTGGCGTATTCTTCTATGATGGGGCTCACTTCCTGTTTAACCCACTGCCTGACAGCATCCCTGGCGAGGAGGTGATCTTCTGTGAGAAGCTCATCTATGGCGTAATAGTCGTGGTGTTCGTACAGGTCGGTTTTTACTGATTTTTTAATTTCGTTGCTCATTTTGGTTACAGTTTGATTACCGCCTGGTGGCGGAATGGATTTCTACGGCAAAGGTAACACTGATAGACGAATTATTTTGTGCCGGTAGGACACCTCGTCGTATAAAAAAACACAGATCGGACCTATTTACCATGAAAGTAACGACTAATATGGTCATGGTTTACATTATTTTTATCCTAATCACAAGGGCAACTGAAAATTGAGTAATTTTGCGTCTGTTTTCGTTAACTATCCATCAAAAAGTGTGTTTTTAACGGTAAACAAAACATCAAAATTTAAAAAATATAATTTTTATTTTCAAATGGCAAAAAAAATCAAGGTTGAAAAACCAAAAGGAAAACTGGGTATTTTGCTTCCCGGTATGGGTGCTGTGGCTACTACTGCCATTGCCGGTGTGATAGCCGTCAACAAAGGCCTCGGATCGCCCATAGGATCACTGACCCAGATGGGAAGGATGCGGGTAGGAAAAAGAACTGAAAATAAGCAACCCCTGATCAAGGATGTAGTGCCTCTGCAATCACTAAAAAATGTGGTATTTGGAGGCTGGGACATCTTTGAAGACAATGTATACGAATCAGCCATGCACGCCAAGGTACTGGAAGAAAGCCTTCTCAAAAAGATAAAACCCCAATTGTCGGAGATCAAGCCTATGAAAGCTGTCTTTGACCACGAATATGTCAAAAAGCTGGACGGCAAGTATATCAAAAAAGGCAAAACCAAGATGGAACTAGCCAAGGCCTTGATGAAGGATATTGAAAAGTTTAAAAAAGACAACGGATGTGACAGACTCGTGATGGTATGGTGCGGATCTACTGAGATTTACATCAAGGAATCTGCCGTACACCAAAACCTGGCAGCTCTTGAAAAGGCCATGGAAGAAAACCATCCTGATGTACCACCGAGCATGATTTATGCTTATGCTGCCATAAAAATGGGCATCCCGTATGCCAACGGAGCACCAAACTTGTCATGTGACATACCTGCCATGGTGGAGCTGGCCAAAAAGACGGGTACCCCTATCGCCGGCAAAGATTTCAAGACGGGACAGACTCTCATGAAGACGATCATAGCTCCCGGACTGAAAGCAAGGGCTATAGGTATCGAAGGATGGTACTCGACCAACATCCTTGGAAACAGGGATGGCGAGGTTTTGGCAGATCCTGACAACTTTAAGACCAAGGAGGTATCCAAGCTCGGCGTACTCGAAGAGATCCTGGAGCCACATGTTTATCCTGAGTTGTACGGTGATCTGTACCACCTTGTCAGAATCAATTATTATCCGCCACGTGGTGACAACAAAGAAGGATGGGACAACATTGACATCAGAGGATGGCTAAACTATCCTATGCAGATAAAAGTAGACTTTCTGTGCCGTGACTCCATCCTGGCGGCACCACTTGTCATAGACCTGGCCATCTTTCTGGACCTGGCAAAAAGAGCTGGCATGTCAGGAATACAGGAGTGGCTCTCATTCTACCTCAAGTCGCCTCAGGCACCCAAAGGAGTACATCCGATGCACGACATATTCAAACAGCTCAACAAACTGGAGAATACGCTCAGATATATAGCAGGGGAAGAGTTGATTACCAATCTGGGCCTTGATTACCCGCAATAAAAAACACGTTATAGATTAAAGGAGCCTGGACATAGTCCGGCTCCTTTTTTGTTTCATGGACAGACTTTCCAAAACCATAGCAACATTTTTTGGCCTCGGATACATACCGGTGGCACCGGGTACCTTTGGGGCTCTGGGAGGTATGGTTATAAGTCTGGTGATTATGTCTTTTCATACAGACTCAGCCTGGTGGAACGGCGTCCATCTCGTGATGTCCGCAGCCGCCTATTTTGCCGGAGTCATGGCTTGCCGCAACCTTGAATCGTCCTGGGGCCACGACCCGTCGCGTGTGGTTATAGATGAGGCACTGGGATTCTGGATAAGCATTCTTTTTCTGCCACAGGACTGGCGTATTTTAGCAGCAGGCTTTGTGCTGTTCAGGTTTTTTGACATTCTTAAACCACTAGGCATCAGAAAGGTAGACAAGCTACAATCACATCACGCAGTTATGGCGGACGATGTTATAGCGGGCATCTATGCTAATATTGTTTTGCAGGTTGTGGTAAGAATATGGGGTTCGGCATTACAATGATATACGCTGCGATGGAACAAAAAACCCATAGTATTATTTCAGGAAGACCTTCGCTCAGAGAGGCATTTATCAGGGCTCAGGTGGTAAGCCTGGCAGCAACGGCAGTAGATTTTGGCACATCCCTGTTGTTTAATCATCTTTTTGGAATTTATTACGTAGTTGCCACAAGTCTGGGATCACTGATGGGTGCAATAACCAGCTTTATCCTGGGACGCAACTGGGCTTTTCTCAACCGCCACGGCCACATTCGCCGACAGGCGGTAAGATTTATCCTTATCAACCTTTTTAGTTTGTTTGCCAACACCACCGGGGTCTACTTTTTTAAGGAAAACTTTGACATCTCGTTTTTCCTGAGTAGACTTATCGTGGCGGTCATAGTAGGAGTCTTCTTTAATTTTTCTATGAATCGCTTTTTTGTTTTCAGGTAGAAAACACTGATTTTCTATTTCGCAATTATTACTATCTTTGATGTTTGTGTATTGAGCTGTTGACATGACAGGCCCTCCTGTTTTTTGGAAAAACTTGATATACTATTGCGAAAAGCATAAACCTACCATATGGACAAGATAAGACAACAGTACAGGACTGTCTGGCAGCAAGCCTATGACAGGCTTAACGATAACCAACAAAAGGCAGTAAATACCATAGAAGGGCCCGTGATGGTTGTGGCAGGGCCGGGTACTGGAAAAACAGACCTCCTGGCAGTAAGAATCGGAAATATCCTCATGCAGACAGATGTATTTCCGCACAACATCCTTTGTATGACGTTTACCGATGCCGGTGTGATAGCCATGAGAAACAGGCTGGAAAAATATATAGGCCCGGATGCCTACAATGTCAGTATCCAGACCTTCCATTCGTTTTGCAACAACGTGATCCGCGAAAATTTGCAGTTTTTTGGCGACTTCCGAGACCTGCAGGCTTTGACTGACCTTGAAAAGGTGGAGGTCTTCAGGGAGCTTATCGACGGTTTTCCCGATGACCACAAGCTTAAGAGAGTGAAAGGAGAAATTTACTATGATGCCGGACGGCTTGAAAACCTTTTTAAGGTCATGAAGCAGGAAAACTGGACGGGCAAGTATATATCAGACAAGTATGACGATTACATGGCCATGATTATGGACCCGCTCAGGTCGCCATACATTTATAAAAAGAAAACGACCACTGATGAACGAACATACGAAATAGGGGAAATCCGAATGGGCCTGGTCAATGTTGACATAGAAAAATACAGCAAGGTAGTGGCGGCATCTGCTGAGCTGGATAACTACAACCGCATCCTGAGGTCTCGCGAAAGATTTGACTTTCAGGATATGATACTGTGGGTGCTCGACAAATTTAAAAACAATGAAACATTGCTGGCAAGGTACCAGGAACGATACCAGTATATACTCGTAGACGAATATCAGGACACAAACGGAGCACAAAACGAGCTTATAAACCTGCTGGCATCATACTGGGAAAAACCCAATCTTTTTATCGTGGGTGATGACGACCAAAGTATATTCAGGTTTCAGGGAGCCAATATGAGCAGCGTCCTTGATTTCAGAGAAATGTATCAGCCTGAAGAGATAGTGCTGACGCACAATTACCGGTCAAGCCAGGTCATCCTGGATGCAGCAGGACGACTTATCAGCAACAACGCAGACAGGCTAGTTGCCAGGTTTAGACACCTTATTAAAAATCTTGTAGAGGCAAGGACAGAAAAGCCTGAATTCAGCCCTGAGCCGGTCATCCTGAGGTATGCCAACATTGCTCAGGAGGAAGCAGACATAGCCCGCAGGATTATGGAACTAAGGGCCTCGGGTGTCAATCTCAATGATGTTGCCATCATTTATACCAAGCATGCCGCCGGTGCCAACCTCATCAGATATTTTATGCAAAAAAAGATACCTGTCAATGTTAAAAACAGGATCAATGTACTATTTGAAAAAGATGTAGAAAGGATTTGCAATCTGTTGGAATACATCAGCAGTGAGTATGCTAGGCCGCATTCAAGAGAAGACATGTGCCATGAATTGCTCCATTACGACTTCCTGGGAGTGTCGCCGAGAGATGTGGCAGCCATTTCCATATTTGTCAACAAAGGATTGAAAAATGATGGATCTCTGGAACGAACAAAGCTATGCTGGAGAAATGTCATTTCGAGCCGTGAAGCCTTGAAAATAGCGGAGGTCAATAACCCTGACTCTGTGCTGAGGGTATCTGAAATGATAGAGTCATGGATAGGGTCGGTGCCCAATTTTACCGTGCAAATGATCCTCGATAAGGTCCTCAATGAGAGCGGCCTCCTCAATAGAATGCTGGCAGATCTGGATGTGACCTGGAAAATGCAGCTTCTCAGCACTTTCTATGACTTTGTAAAGGCAGAAACTGCCAGGGCTCCGGGCATGTCACTAAAAGATCTTGTAAATATGGTGGGCCTTATGAAAGAAACTCGCCTCGAACTGCCGGTGGTCCGCATCATTTCAAACAAGGACGGTGTCAATTTCCTCTCCGCACATGGAGCCAAGGGGCTGGAGTTCGAGCATGTCTTTATCATTAGGTGCAATCCAAATATGTGGGAATCCAAAAAGTCAGGCAATTCTGAATTTTCAATGCCCCCAAATATTGCGAAATCTACAGGAGAAAACAGCGATGAGGACGAAAGACGGCTCTTTTATGTTGCTATGACAAGGGCTAAAAATTTCCTCTATGTCAGCTACCCCGAAAACGATGAATCGGAAAAGCTGCAACAACCCAGCAAGTTTCTGGCAGAAATGCGTAAAAACACCGATCAGCCACCGCTTATCACCGTAAATGACATGTCGGTTGTTATGTACAAAGCAGAGCTGATGAAAAATATGACAGGCGAATTGCAACTCATAGACAAAAACATGGTGGATCGATTGCTGGAAGAATTCAAGGTGAGTGTTACCAGCCTCAATAAATACCTCAAATGCAGAGTTGCATTTTATTTTGAAACCTTGCTGAAGGTGCCCGGGGGAAGGAACAAGCATACCGGTTTTGGAAGTGCCATGCATTATGCTATGGAGCAGTTTTTTAATGACATAAAATCCTCTAGCCCACGGTCCCACGGACAGGTTTCCAAACTCACTGGTTTTTTCGAAAAAGGTATGGACAAGTACAGGTCGCATTTTACGGAGCAGGAGTATGATAATTATCTTAAACACGGTATCACCTCCCTGCAGAATTATTACAATGCCTACTCTGACGGGTGGCTCAGGGTGCCCGATTACTCTATCGAATATAATATATCGCAGACCGAATACGAAGGGGTACCCATTTCCGGCAAGCTGGACAGGGTCAACATCTTTGATGGTTTTGTTACAGTAACTGATTACAAAACAGGCCCACCGGATACAGGTAAAATCAAGGATTTTAGAAATGACAAAGATGGGCTCGGAGGCGAGTACTGGCGACAGATTATGTTTTATTATCTGCTCCTTAACGGGGATAAAAAACACGGCTGGAAGATGAAGGAAGGCATTATTGACTTTTTAGAAGAAGATAATAAAACCGGTAAACTCAAACAATTTCCAATAGAAGTATCGGAGGACGGTCTCAATCATGTGGGAAATCTAGTAAAGGATGTATACACTCAAATAAAATTGCATAACTTTAGTCCCGGATGTGGAGAGGAAAACTGCCGATGGTGTAATTTCGTGGGCAGGAATATGCCCGCAACATTACCTGAGGCTGACGCGGATACAGAGGAATCAGAATTTGAAGTAGCATTTGATCCGTCAGTATGACGAATCATGCAAGACAAAAAACAAACCACCATGAGCAAACGACGGGAATTTTTAATAAAAGCAGGACTGGCAGCAGGTGCTTTTTCTGTCAACAGTATGTTCAACAAAGTCCATGCTTCGGATTTTTCGGCCCTTGACCGCAATTACGGGCACATCGCCCCAAAGGTTCTGGCAGAAGACGAGGATTTCTGGAGTGTGATACAGCAGGCCTATCCCGTCAGCAGAAATATCATCAACCTCAACAATGGCGGTGTCAGCCCGTGCCCTAAAGTCGTTGCTGAGGCTGTCGAAAAATACAACGTCTTATCAAATGAAGGACCGTCTTACTTTATGTGGCGAATTCTGGATATGGGCAGGGAACCGCTTAGAAACAAACTCGCCACTCTGGCCGGATGTGACTCTGAAGAAATAGCCATCAACCGCAATGCCACGGAAGCACTGAATACCGTAGTATTTGGCCTTAACCTAAAGGCAGGAGAGGAAGTCATAGGCACAAAACTGGATTACCCCAATATGATCAATGCCTGGAAACAGAGAAGTACCAGAGAAGGGATAATTTATACTCAGCTGGACTTCAGTTTTCCCACAGAAGACGATGACATGATAGTATCAGCATTTGAAAAAGCAATCACTCCAAAAACCAGAGTTTTGCATATCACGCACGTCATCAACTGGATGGGCCAGATACTGCCTGTAAAAAAGATATGTGACATGGCCCGTAAACATGGACTGAAAACCCTGGTGGACGGAGCACACAGTTTTGGGCTGCTCGACTTTAAAATACCCGATTTAGGGTGTGATTATTTTGGCACTTCGCTGCATAAATTTCTGTCTGCACCTATAGGCAGCGGTATGCTGTGGATCAAAAGAGAAAATATCGAACACATCTGGCCTCTGGTATGCAATGACAAACCCACAGGAGGTGATATACGCAAGTTTGAAACCCTGGGTACCCGAAGTTTTCCGATAGAACAAGGCATAGGTGAGGCCATCAACTTTCACGAGGCAATAGGAAGTAAACGCAAGGAAGAAAGAATAAGATACCTTAAAAATTACTGGGCGGAAAAGGCTTCTGAAATCAAAGGTGTAAAAATCCACACCTCGCTCAAAGATGAATATTCGTGTGCCATCTGTGGTGTATCTGTTGAGGGTCTGACGGCCTCAGACCTCGAACAAAAACTGTTCAATGACCACAAAATACATACTGTACCCATAAACTGGGAAAATGTCAACTGCGTCAGGGTCACCCCCCATGTATATACCCGCAAAAAAGACCTGGATGTGTTTGTCAAAGCCTTGCAAAACATCGCTGGGAAAGCCTGAGTCTCAAGCAAGCTTACCGGTATAATTTCCTTCAGAATCCAGATACGGGTACCTGATGTCGCATAGCATCAGACCAACTGCGGGCACACTCCAGTCTCTGCCTGTCCTGCTGCCGACTTGCAGGGCAGCCCGTATGTCCGCTTCTGATATGGAGCCTTTGGCATAGTTGAGGCACATACCCACTATCAGCCTGATCATACCCCTCAGAAACCTGTCGGCAGAAATCCTGTACACATATGAGTCATCCTGTTGCTTCCAGATGCTTTCACTTACCAGACAGATGGTGGTTCTTACACCAGATCTGGTCTTACAAAAGGTAGCAAAGTCATGGTATTCCAAAATTAGAGCAGCAGCTTGGTTGAGCAATTGCCGGTCTGGATTCCCATAAGGGTAATGCCAGGACTCATGCCTGAAAGGTGACTTTGTGGTATGAAGATGGTACTCATATGACCTGCTGACAGCATCAAACCTGGCATGGGCTTCATCATGCACACCGATGACGGAGTGTATCGCTATGTCTTCAGGCAATATCCGGTTTAGCTTGTACGTCCACTGACCAGGGTCGGGCTTTTTTGTCGTATCAAAATGAGCATAATAATCCCGGGCATGTACGCCACTGTCTGTTCTACCACATCCTGTCAGGCCGACTTCTTCACGCAGCAGTGAGGACAATGCTTTTTCGATGGTTTGCTGCACAGTGACGGACCCTTCGGCCGATTGTGACTGCCATCCGTTATAACTGGTCCCTCTGTATGAAAGCCTGATAAAATATCTGCCCAAAACTTATTGCCTTTGCAGGCAAAGTTAAAAAGTTGCCTGGTTATATTGCCTAAAATCATCCAAAAGCCCTACGCTTCAGTTATGGACTTAACTCTTTGCTTATTTATAAAGCTTTGGCCACTTAAGGCCATCTTGTCTTTTAAGGATAGCTTCACCTGCTTCGGGATCATAATCGTTTTTCCAGCTAAGATATAACTGATCGCCGTCAGAGTTGATTCCTCTTATATAGTAAGTCTCTCCCCACCTGCTTTTACCTGTGTATTGCACTTTTTGGCAATCTGTAATTAAAAGCCTCAGATCTCCACCAGGATATACAGCAGAAGGTCCGTAACAAAGCTCATAAGCTCCCAGCGAAAAATCTGACTCATTATTGTCGGTCCTGATCAGGTCATAGGTGTTGTTGCCGGTATTTTTAAATAATATTTCAAATTGTTTCGTCGTTCCGCACCATCCTGTGGACGTCACGTCACAGAGTACTTGCAGATTTTCGCAGCCTGATAAATATTCTGTTTTGCAGTATGTTTTGGAGCACCCCTCCGCTTTGTCTTCGACGGTTACACAAATTCTCTCAAAATTTTCTGCCAATTGAATACTGCTGGTCGTCTCACCCTTTTGCCATTGATAAATAAAATTGCCACTACCCCCAGAAACAATGCAGTTTGCTATGTATTTAGTGGGGTTGTCGGCAGTTTTTGATATGTCAAGCATGGCAGAAAATCCGCATTTTACTTCGCAAACATCAAGGATATTGTTTGTCTGTGAAATATCCAGCTCTTTTTCGATGCTGGTATTCCCGGTGATGTTGTCAAAGGCCGACACAAATACAAGAGATGTCGTATTGCAAAAGTTAAATAACTTATTATCCACTTTGAGTACTCCATCACTATCTGTTCTCATAAAAAAAGTCCTGTCTGAGGCGTCTGAAATTGACCTGAATTTGATTATGCCCTTATTGACCGGAAGATCTCCGCATTTAACCTGGATGGTGGTTTCTGCCTTGCCTGGCATAACCAAAGTGACATCATCGTTTTTACCCTCTGCGAAAGGACCAACCATAAATTCCTTTAAGCAAGACAGTTGAAATGCAACAAGGCCTACAACTTTGTCTTTTGGAAAATTGCTGCATATTTCACCCTTAGAATTTGTTTGTGAATATCCGACATTAAATTGATCTACTGATGCTTTTACCGTTAAAGCCTGGGCAGGAGTGCCGTCTTCATAAATAAACTTGAGGCAGGCATATGCAGTAACATATGGCTGATCACAGTTCCAGAAGGAAAAATGACTCACCTGACCTATGTAAAAACTTCCCTGCAAGGAGGCTGATCCTTCCTCCACCCATACGCCTTCTGACTCATCAAACCACCACAATGGTATAGTTGCAGGCCGGTTTTGTGTTTTTGCCGGGATTTCTATGGTGGCGGTTTTACCTTTACCGATGTTGAGCAAATTGCCATCAGAGTCATGAAGTTCTGCTGCGATCATGCCAAGAGTACCTAAAACCACATCACCACCCCCATCACGTCTTCCTTCCAGTGCACCGGGCATGGCGTCTCCAAGGTCATCGTCATTTGGATTAAGATACTTAAGGGTTACTCTTACGTTACCTGTGTAAAGATTGCCTTTGTCATCCACAATGGAAGAAGGCTCAAAAGAAACATAGCCTCCACCAGGTATGCCGATTTTGCCTCCGGCACCGCTGTCAAATTCTGCGATTGCATTTGATGACAACAATTTTACTCTGGCATAGGATGTCGTCCCGGCAGCCGGGTAGATCATATCGGAACCATGCAGGTATCCTTTTTTAAATACTTTTATAAAAGTGCCTTTGCTGTCCATTTTTTGGTTTTCAAATACAAAAAAACCATGTTTGTCCGAGCGGGTCCTCCCACTGTATATGGCTACTTCGGCATCTGCTATTGGTTTATTGTTTTCGTCATAAACATACCCTGTAACAGACCCTGTCACTTCGTTTCTCACCTTGGCGGTGAAGGTATCGAGGTACTTGTCGGTTTCTGAAGTGTTGTCTTTTTGGCAGGAAAAAAACAGTGATGTTAAAAGAACTGCTGTGAGGACTGATTTAAGTTTCATAACGTCTACTTTTTGTAGTTAAGGAATCAGGTCAAAGATTAAATCATAACCTTTGATTATTATAACGACAAAAATTGCAAAATGCGGATGTGATTACAGTGAATATTTAAAAGTGTATCCGCAGCGACAGTTATTAAGCTATAATTATGCTTGTGTCTTGGTGTCAGAATGTAAAGATATATCCCGCATTCAGTCCTGCAAAACTGTAAGATTGGCGTACCGGGCTGTCATCAGACGAAAAGACTGTGGGTAGATACCTGAATCTGGCAGCTAGGTACACCCTGTGACCGTTTCCCAGCCTCCTGCCGGCTAGTACACCGCCAAAATAACTCAAGCCGACATTGGACCTGAATGGCCTGGGAGAAACATCTGTACCGACAAATGAAGTATCAGTGGCAAGAATCTGACCTCTTGAGGACATGTTGAGGTTGAATGAGATACCTCCTTCCACTCCAAGCGACCAGTCGCCCCTTTGTTTTTCATATCCAAGAGCTACAGGTATATCCAGAAGTGTAAAATTGTGGTGCCGTATTTTATAACCTGATATTTTCTTTTCATGGATGATGTCGCCATAAATTACGGTTATCGTGTCACCATTTTGTGACTTAGTGATGGAGATGATGCCCTGAGTAGTATCCATGCGGGTATAGGAATAGTTGAGGTTCATTTTTTCTGTAAGCCTTGACCAGGACAGTCCTGCTGACAGGTAAAAAGGCATTTTTGTTTTTCTGAGACGGGCATAGAGACCCACATTGATGCCCTCTAGTGAATGTTCGTCTTTTTTTCTCAGGGCAAAAACATTACTGGGTTCGCTTGCAGTCTGTTCCAGTGTTTTGAGGGGCAGGAAAGCTCCCACCTCTGGTATGATCTCGAGGTATGCTTTGCTTTTATTGCTAAAATCAGGGCACTCTACCTTACCGTATTTTGGAGATGGCAAGGCCGGTATATGTAATTTAATATCCGACTCAGTAGAGGCTATCTTAGGCATATTTGAGATGAGTTCTCTTGTTTCATGTATATCGTTTGTGGCAGATGCCTGTAAATCACTTGACGCGGTAGTTTCAACAGATGCAAGTTGTGCTACATCTGATGCCAACATATCTGCAGAGGCTGTCTGGTACTTTTGCTTTGGATATTTTTTTTGTGTAACGGAGCTGCCCGAAAAAATATGTTCTGATCCTTTTGTTTTTTTCAATGATGACGGCTTCTCGGAGGCAACCAAGGTTGTTTTATTGTTATTTGCCTCAGGCATGGCCATAAGACCTGCAGCTGAAGATGCATTTTCCAATGAGGGATTTGTTAGAACATTAACATCAGACATTTTGTAAAACGTCAATGACAAAGTAGCAATCACCAAAACAGACAACAAAAGCCATAAAACTGCAGGCCGTGATTTTTCTCTTTTATCGTTATGGATAGCCCTGATCAGAAGGTCCGTGTCCAGAGGTTCCTGAGCAGTTCTGAGGGTATTGCCTACTTGGGCTTCAAAAGATTTATAATCCATGTCGTTTGTGTTTGGGTTAAGATGCATATGCCAGTACATCACTTTGTTTTTTAACGATTTCTGCAAGACGGTTTCTGGCTTTACACAAGGCAGATCTTGAGGTGGCCTCTGCTATGCCGAGAATGGCTGCGGTTTCTTCATGGGAGTAACCTTCCACAATACAAAGGTTAAATACAAGATAAAGACTGTCAGGAAGTTGTTTAAGCAATGCCATAATATCCTGCACAGCCAGGTTTTGATAAATGTCGGGGATGGAGGTATGCTGCCAGTCATCCTGTTCCTTGATTTCATCAAAATGTAGTCTGCTGTATTTTCTGTTTGTGGTTATGGATGAGGTCACGGCTATCCTTCTTATCCATCCCTCAAAAGAGCCTTTGCCCTCAAATTTATCCATAAACCGGAATACACTGATAAAGGTCTCCTGCAATGCATCGCGGGCCATCTCGCGGTCGGAAGTATACCTCATACACAAGGCCAGGAGCCCCGGTGCGAACTTTTGCACCAGGGCGTCCTGACATTTTCGGTTTCCCTCTTTACATCCTTTTATGATATCCTCAATCTGCACGTTCTGGCATTAAATTTATAGGCCTATCAAAATTAATCTTTTTTATTGAATTTTTACTTTGTTGAAAGCAATATAACAACCGGTTACTGCATCCGTGACCACCACGTAATATTCACCTTTGGCCATCATACCGGCTGCATTAGTGGCTGAAAGGTCAGTGGTAAGATCACTTATGCTGAAGACCTTTGTCCCTCCTGCCTGGCACTGATAGCAGTCAGCAGACCCGTTGACCGAGATGTTTATCTTACCGTCATTGCAAGTGCCACACGATGTATTTACGACAGTGGTTGTGAGGCCCTGCACCAGCTGAGGCAGTTTAACAGTAGCTGTGGCTCCGCATCCGCCACCTGTCGGATTCTGTGATGAAATGGTGGCCGTAAAATTAAATCCGGTCTGAAAAATGCTGACGGAAATAGGATAAGTCAGTTGTCCCTGGATGTTGGTGCCATTGCCGTAATAATATCCCTGGACGAACGCCGAACTGTTTATATTGTATGTATTGGTGTTGCAGGATGATGACGAGCTTTCAATAAAAAGCATATTTCCGTCCCAGGTTTGGCATTTGGAGCCAGTACATCCATTGGAGTCGATGACAGTGACACAATATTCACCGGCTGCAGGTGCCGTGATGGAACGTTCTGTAGACCCGTTGCTCCAAAGGTAGGTGAAGGGTTCTATGCCACCCCATGCGTAGGCAAACATCTCGCCGTTCTGACAGTTTGCCTCTATGCCGGCGTTTACCTTGCCTCCTACTTTTTTACAGAACACTTTTTCGCAATTGGCCGTAAGGTCAGTGATGGTCACACAATAGTTTTTAGCCAGTCCGGTTGTGTCCATTTGTGTAAGTATAAGTTGGTTTCCGGTTTCTCCGCCTGACCACAGGTACGAAAAGTTGCCGCTGCCATTGCTAACAACTGCTGTCACTGTATTAACGCAGTCAAAGGTTATCTGAGTGCTGAAATCACAAGCTACGGTACATACATTCAGGTCCAGGTTTTGCATATTGGAATTAGTAACGGATATCAGTGGGCTCGTTTCTGTGCTTACATTGTCAAATCCAAAAACGGAAACCGGCAATGTCTGCCCGCAAAGGATGTTTGTGAGATCCAAGATAAAGGAGCCGTTTTCCTCTGCAGGTTTGACGATGGTTTGCTCGCCTACTTTGACGATGACAATGCCCTGAGCTGCAGGAGTGCCATTACAGTTGACTGTGCCTGAGAGTATGAAGGTAGGTATCTGGTTTAATATGATGTTGTCAAGGACAGTATTGGCAGTAAAGGGCCCCACCATGATCTGGGTCAGGGCATTGCTGCAGTTGAAGTAACTGACGGTGATGGTCAGCTTTTTACCCTTAGGCATTTTGCCGCAAAACTCTCCGTTTTCGTTTGTTACGCCCCAGCCCGTACCGAGCCCTTCTGCTTCTACTTTGATGCCAATATTTGCCACAGGTTGGCCATTGTCATACAATACCTTTCCGCAAACCTCGATTAGCGGGAATGGGGCGTCACAGTTCCAAAAACTGAAATGACTTACCTCAGCTATATATTTGTTGTCCTGTAGGATGGCTTTGCCTTCTTCTTTCCATCTGCCCTTGGCTTCGTCAAAAGACCATAGGGCGATTTCTGATGGCTTGTATTCTGTCTTTGCAGGAAAAGAAATGGTTGCCTTGGAGCCTTGTCTGAGGTTTAGCTCGCGGCCTTCTTCATCTCTGAGTTCGACAGCTACCATTCCTAGGGTACCGAGCACCACGGTGTTTCCATTGGCTGCATCGGCGATTAGGCCGCCAGGCATAACCCGTTCTAGGTCTTTGATATTTGGATCCAGGTATTTGATGGTAGCTGTGACTTTACCGTCATAACTGCCTCCTGAAGCCGTGGCAATCCCGTTTTGCGGAAAGCTGACAATGAGGCCATCAGCACCCGTGTATGTGCCGCCATTCTGACTGCTGAACTCGAATGTTGGGTCAAGCCGGAGCATCTTGACATATGCATAGTTTATAGTGTTTGGCAGGGGATATACGAAATCACTGCCCAGGACAAAGCCATTTTTTACAACTTTGATATAGGTGCCCTGTTTGTCCATTTTAACGTTTCTGAAGATGAATGTACCGTGTTTGCTGGTTTTTGTGGCCGCACTGTATATAGCGACATCTGCATCAGGAACTGGGTTGTTGTTTTCGTCATAGACATATCCAACGATGGTCGAGGTTACCTCTTCGTAAACCTGGGCTGTAAATACGTTGATATCTTCCTGGTTAAAACCATCGTCGTCTTTATGGCAGGATATTACAAACAAGCTTAAAATAAGGAGAAATAAACTATATCTTGATAACATGACTTAAAATTTTTACATTAATTTTAAAATAAAGTCTGACCTGATCACACATTATTATAGATAGCTTAATGAACGTAAACGCTCCCTCGTCACAAAAAAAATATAAAAAAAAAAGCACCTACCGGTAAGTAGATGCTTTAAAACTTTTGGGTAAATAAAATTAAAATGAATAACCTAAGCCGATATTTATTGCATTGTTTTTAAAACTGCCATCCTCTTCGGTAGTGAGATTAGCCAATCCCAACATGTATCTTACGTCTACGCTTAGGTTCTTAGTGAAGTTAACTCCAGCACCGAGCTGGACTCCGTAATCAAGTTTTTTGGGTCCGTCTAGACCTTCGCTATCGTATTCTATTTCTTCTGTTTCACAATCATCACCATCACAGGATTTTAATTTTACTTTACCTAGTCCCATCGCCACGTAAGGGCCTCCCTGTAAAAAAAAGTTGGTACTTTCCATATTTCCGAATCCATACTTTATTAACACCGGAATTTGTAAATAATTCATTGATAATGTCCCTGTTTCGTCTACTCCTGCGTCTGTTGAAGTACCTTTTGTTCCTTGCTGCATATAATTGATCTCAGGTTTAAGGCTTAAGCTTTCTCCCAATGAGAGGTTGTAATAGACGCCTAAACCAAGACCTGGTTTTATACCGAAAGAAATTTCATCTTCTTCGGGCTCAATGGAAATATTTGCCAAATTTGCACTAGCTCTAACCCCAAACTGAGCATTGATGTCCCCAAAGATAATCACAGAGATTATCAGAACTAAAAA
>JAKQGD010000383.1 GCA_029573365.1 Bacteroidota bacterium
TCATCGGAGCCAATGAAAAAAAGATCATCAAAGCCCGTGAAAAAATGTCAAAGGGAAAGCCATCCTCCGTGCCATTGGCCACCTCCGCCACCATCAACCTCTCCAAGGACATGAACGTCATCAACGGCAAAAATGTCATAGGCTACATCAAAGGCAAAACCAAACCCGATGAATATGTCATCATCTCGGCTCATTATGACCACCTCGGAAAAAGGGGCGACGAAATATTTAACGGGGCCGATGACAACGGCTCAGGCACTTCCACTTTGCTGGAAATAGCCCAGGCCTGTCAGCAGGCAGTACTGGAAGCCAACGAACCTGCCAGAAGCATCGTTTTCCTCTGGTTTTGTGGCGAAGAAAAAGGTCTCCTTGGATCATCGTACTACTCTGAGAATCCGATTTTTCCCCTGGCCAATACCGTCGCTGACATCAACGTGGATATGGTGGGCAGAATCGACGACAAGTACAAAGACGACCCCGATTATATCTACATCATAGGCTCAGACAGACTCAGCACCGACCTGCACAAAATCAGCGAGGAGGCCAATCAAAAGTACACTCAGATTAAGCTCGACTACAAGTACAATGACGAAAAGGACCCCAATATGTTTTATTACAGGTCCGATCATTACAACTTTGCTAAAAAGGGTATACCTGTCATCTTTTATTTCAACGGCACACATGCAGATTACCACAGAACCACAGATGATGTGGATAAAATAAACTTCGAGAAGATGGCCAAGGTGGGCAAACTGATTTTTCACACTTTGTGGGACTTGTCTAACCGCACAGAGAGGATTGCCGTGGATGGGGTAGTGAAGTGACAAGCTCATACATTCTTTATCCGTCCACACTGCACTTATGTTATTTTGATTAATTTTACCGTTAAAAGGAATAAGCATGACACTTGGCCAGTTTTTTGAAACGGTTTCCCAAAACCCCTCTATTGTTATCTTTTATTTCGTGGCATTGCCGGTCACGGCCCTTCTGGCTAAGGTCTTTGGTGCTGGCGAAGGACATCTTTCTCCATGGAAATACCTGTATTCACTCCTCGTCTATTTGGCCTGCATTCCGGGTATATTTGCCATTACACTCAATGCCTACATGTTCCTTTTTGAAAGGCAACCCGTTATGCAGACCAACCTGTTTACCCAGATTATGCCCATCGTCTGCATGCTGATCACTTTATGGCTGATAAAACAAAACGTCAGGCTAAATGACGTGCCCGGTTTTGACAAAATAGGAAGCCTGTTTTTCATAATCACAGTCCTCATAAGCATGATGTGGATCCTCGAAAAAACCCATATTTTCGTTTTTACTTATATGCCGTTTTACCAGTTTGTACTGATGTTTATCGGCTTTCTTGTCCTGGTACGCCTGGCATGGCACAGGATGATGGGCTAAAAATCCGGTTTTGATTCCTCACACATAAGGTTCCACTGCCGACCTGATGTAACTATGCACCACCTCAGGACTCTGGCTGCCATCGATGATACAAATATTTTCGGTGTCTTTAACCCTTTCTATGGCTTCGTGGTATTTTTCCCTGACATTCACCTGATGACTGAGGGTTTCGTACATTTCGATATTCTGCCTCGATCTCGACAGTCGTTCCATGCTGACCTCAGGTTTCATGTCGATATAGACGGTAAGGTCAGGCCTGAGCAGTGATTTACTCATGCGGTTCAGGTCAGCCACCCAGTCCATAGGTACATATACGCTGTGGTAGGCGTATGACGACAGATAATACCTGTCTGTGATGACGGTATATCCTTCTTCCAGCTTTTTGAGAATACCGTCTTGGGAATGGAGCAGATGATTGAGTCTGTCGGCGGCAAACAAAGCAGCGATCACCCTTTGGTCTCCCTCTTCGCGGTGATTGAATATGTCTCTGATCATTCTGCCTATACGGGAATCCGTGGGTTCAAAGGTCGGATACACCTTGTGGCCACAGGCTTCAAGATATGCTAAGAGCATCTTAACCTGTGTGCTCTTGCCGCTACCGTCTATACCTTCAAAGGCTATAAAAAGCCTGTCCTTTTTCATGTTTGGACTGATTGTGTGGGAGACAAACCTACGTGTTTTTTTTATATTTCAGGCACACCACTGAGGTTTGCGACTTATGTCAATGGGAGGTATCGTTAAAAACGGACCTAAAATTTTATACCTTTGTGAAAAACCATGCTCCGCAAAGCAAGATGTCATCGCCCCTGAATCCGTCATACAATGTCAAAAAAAGGCAACAACTACACCCTGACCACATCCTCAGAGGGCTGGCAGACCATGACCGATTTGTCCTGAGCGAAGCCATTACGCTTCTGGAAAGCAGCGATCCACAAAAGCGTCACATCGCAGAAACCGTACTCTCATTACTGGGCCCGCCACCGGCAGGCACTGTACGGGTAGGCATCACAGGATCGCCGGGTGTAGGCAAAAGCACTTTCATTGAAGCTTTTGGCAACCACCTCATACAAATGGGACATCGTCCTGCTGTGCTGGCTATTGATCCCAGCAGCATAGTGTCAGGTGGCAGCATTCTGGGAGACAAGACTCGTATGCCCAGCCTCTCAGTACATCCGTCTGCCTATGTCAGGCCTTCGCCCTCGGGGCAGGAACTGGGCGGGACCACTCTGTGCACAAGCGAAACCATCCGGTTATGCGAAGCCACAGGCTATGACTACATAATCGTGGAGACCGTAGGCGTGGGGCAGTCAGAAACAGACATCCAAAACATCGCCGATGTGTGCCTCCTGCTGCTCCAACCCGGAGCCGGCGACGAAATCCAGGGTTTAAAGCGAGGCATCATGGAAGCTGCCGACATCCTTGTGATCAATAAAGCCGATACGTCGCTGTTACAACTGGCAGCCAAAGCCCGTTCTTTTTACGAGAGCGTGGTCAGGCTTTTTCATCACGATGTGCCAGGGTGGACATGTCCCGTGATTACCGTTTCTTCGCTCGAAAACAAGGGTCTGGATACGGTCTTTAACTCAGTCAGAAGTTTTATGGCCCTGTTGGAAGGGGGGCTACTCGAAGAAAGACGGCGCAGCCAGGAACAGAAGTGGTTTGAGAAAAAAACCCTGCGTTTGCTTGAACAGGTGGTATTGGGACCTGATATGCTCCAAAGACTTTATAAAAGCCTGGCTGTAGAAGTGGGGTCAGGCAAAAAATCGGCGGGATCGGCATTGCAGGAATTGAACGGTGCATTGTTAAACAGTTTTAGAAAATGACAAGAATACGATATCCGTTATCTCTCGTTTTTATAATCCTCGTCACTTTGGGCTACAGCCAAAATGACCTTTTTACGGGTTATTTCAGAAGTCCTGTTGAATATGATTATACGCTTGCCGGCAATTTCTGTGAGCTGCGTGAAACCCATTTCCACACAGGCATAGACATAAAACCTGCCGGTAATGACCGCATCTACAGCATAGGTGAGGGATATATTTCCAGGATAAAAGTCGAAGCCGGTGGTTATGGCAATGTACTGTACATCGATCATCCGAATGCCGGGTTTACATCAGTGTACGCCCACCTTGATGAGTTTGCTCCCGTCATTTCTGAGCTAGTAAAACGCAGACAATTGGCTGAGGAATCTTTTGAGGTGGATTTTCACCCGGGACCGGAACAAATCAGGGTTGCCCGGGGCGAAATGATAGGATTTATGGGCAACACCGGGTATTCATTTGGAAAACACCTTCATTTTGAAATACGCGAAACACGGACAGAAAAGCCTGTCAACCCTCTCGTTTTTGGTATGAAAATAAGGGACAACATAGCCCCCACCATAAACTCTATAGCCATCCACGGCCTCGACGCTGACTTTGGCAAGGTGGCAGAAACCAGGCTCCCGGTAGGTGACTTAGAGGGTGATTTACTCCAGTTTCCTGACACTCTGATGCTCGGGGCTGACCGCATAGGTATTGCCTTCCAGGCATTTGACAAGGCAGATGGCAGCACCAACAAACTGAACATCTTTGGGGCTCACCTGTACGTAGATGACAATCTTGTCTTTACCTACCACCTGGACAAGGTGTCCTTTAGCCAGAACAGGCAGGTAACAGGATTTGTGGATTATCCCGTGAGATTTGAAGAAAAAAAAACGTATGCTCTGTGTTACAGGCTCCCGGGCAATACCCTGGAATTTTTATCAAACAATGGGGACGGCATCATCCCGATTGAGGTGGCTTCGGCACGAAGGATAAAGCTTGTACTTGAGGATTATTTTAAAAACAGGAAAACAGTTACATTCTCCGTAAGGAAAAACCCGTCTTTTATTCCTACACCCAGGCCCTATTGCCAAAACTGGGTTCAATATCAGTCTCCTCTTAAAATCTCCGAAGGAAATCTGACCCTGGAGCTCGATAAAAACAGTACATACCGCGGCTTTTGTCCGGAAGTCAGAAGGATCATCCAGGAGGGCTACGAAACAAAATATATCATCCACCGCGAATCCGAACCTCTCAGGTCAGGAGCCGAAATCACACTGACTCCAGAGTATCCAAAACCCGGTTTGGCCGCTAAAGCCATCATCGCCCGTGAAGACGGTAAAGGCAAAAAATACAACCATGGCGGAAAATGGAAAAACGGACGTATGGAAGTGAGAATCAGACAGTTTGGCACTTATTTCCTGGACCATGACACCATACCACCTTCGATTACAAAACTGGATTTTGCTGCTACTGTGGTATCCAAAAAGGCATTCAGATTCAGAATCACAGATGACCTGCCCGTTTCAGGCCCCGAT
>JAKQGD010000424.1 GCA_029573365.1 Bacteroidota bacterium
TGTCGGTTGAGCGGTGGGGCAGAAGACACACCCTTTAACAATTTCAGAGCTCCACAGGAGCGTAACATTTAGGCGTGAAAGCTTGGATTGGTTTTGGGAATTTGTGCAGGACGGTCAATACACCCTTTGCCACTCCATGACCCCACCCAATAGATTGCGGACCCTGGAAAAGCCTGCGGCAAGCATTATTTGTTTGGCGAAGCCGCTTCGTACGCCTGATTTGCAGTGAACTATAACTTCTGTGTCTTTATAGTCCTTCAGCTCAGGTAGGGTGGCTTCAAGCTCACCGAGGGGTATCAGCCGGGCACCCAGATTAAATTGTTCGAACTCGTATGGTTCTCTGACATCGATAAATACAAAGTTGTCGCCTTTGTCCATCTTATACTTGAGCTCTGCAACGGTGATGTCTTCCATGATTATGATTTACTGGCAGTCAGCCGGTTTGGTGGGTGATACTCCGATATTTACTTTTTCGCCCATCTTGATATTGGTAATGCCGTCATAAGAGGGAGACTGGCTGACTACATACATCACAGCATCGGGCTCGGCACTCGCTTTTTTTGTAATGTCGCCCAGAGCAAGTTTGCTACTTTCAAGCAAGAAGCGTGCCTCGTCGACGGTCAGACACCTGAGGTCTGGCACCGTGACATCTCCGCCGTCACGTCGCGAAACGACACATTCCAGGGTCCCTCCTTTGGCTATCTGCACTTCGTCTTTTCTTATGTCTTTGGATATTATCAGCTCTCCGTTGTAATATACCTCCAGGATGTGATTGGGTTCTCCCGGATCATAGACATAATCCTTGATGACACACTCTATGTCCCTGTATTTAAGTTCTGTTTTTTTCTGGTCAAACGCATTGCCATACATGGCCGGAAGATCAGATACCATGACGGTTTCTGTACCGTACTTGGTGATGGTCACGTAAACCTTTCTTCCTTCCTTGACCTGGGAAGCAGCCTTGGGATTCTGGTCAGTGATGATGCCTCCTTTTTTACCTACAATAAAGAGAGAATCATTGACCACCATTTCGAAGGAATTGTCCTCAGCCAGCT
Source organism: Bacteroidota bacterium (assembly GCA_029573365.1). Taxonomy (GTDB): domain Bacteria; phylum Bacteroidota; class Bacteroidia; order Chitinophagales; family Saprospiraceae; genus OLB9. Next base: position 1,056 of record JAKQGD010000424.1, read on the forward strand.
CGCGGGCTTTACTGATATCCATGCCTGTAAAATCGGGCAATTCTACTTTCTGGCCATGTTGGGTATAAATTCTAAGCCACAGCTGCGTGAGCAAAAGCAAAGCAAAGATTAGACCTGCTATAAACAAGATTTGCCTGATAAATACCTTGCTTGTCAGATACTGTCTGATGCTTTCGTTTGAAGGGTCATTTGCCATGTTCCTGCTGGTAAAAGCACAAAGATACTAAAAACCGTCATATATGAAAAAAGGGGCGACCATAAGGCCTGCCCCTTTGTATGCCATCAGTAGTGTAAATTTAAAGTCTTACGATCTTTTTACTGATTCTGGTGCTTCCGTCAGAAAGCGTCATAATGTAAATGCCTCTGTTCATTCCGGATAGGTCGATGTCTTTTTTCCGGTCTGTTATCTTGCCGCGGGAAAGACTGCGGCCCGAAATGTCGGTTATCGTATAAGTTTCAAATCCTGTTGCTTTGCCTGACAGATATACTGTAAACAAACCCTCGGTAGGGTTAGGTGAAACAAAGACATCAGAGCTTATTTCTGTATCATCGGCACCATTGACTATGTCGGAGTCTTTTTCTATAATGAATCTTGTGATAGATATCCAACCGCCCTGGCCATCGGCGACAGTAAAACTGAATGAATCGTTGCCTTCGGCTCCCGATGTGTCGTCAAAGACCATTTTGGCATTGTTTATATCCTGCTGAGTGAGCCTGGTGCCAGGTACTGCTACGATTCCGTTAATGATAAGCATGCCTGATGTCGGAACATCTACGATGGTAAAAACAAGCTGGTCCGCACTATTGTTGTTGTCAGCTGCAAGGAGGAAAGCATCAGTGATAGACTTGTTGTTGCCGGGGTGGATTTTGAGAGTATCGTTTCTTACCAGATACGGTTGGTCCAGCACCACATTAGAACACACTTCAAAATTGAACTCCTGGAGTTTTCCTCCAGAGCCTGATTGTTTGTCTTCGAGCCTGAGCTTCCAGGTACCATTGAGATTTTCGCCGTTGAAGGCTGAGAGTGGACTCTCGGGTCTGTATACCTTGCCTGTATTTATAGGACACTGAAAAAACAGTGGCGACTGGTCATCCAGACCAACGTTCAGGTTTTGTTGTGTGCCGCATTTACGGCTCCATAGCAGTACTTCCTTGGATGAAGGTGCCACCATGTAGGCTACAAGGTCTACAAGTCTGGAGTGTTCTGCTTTGATCAGCTCGACATTGATGTCAGCCACCGTTCCATTGTCAAAAACCTGGACAGGAAGCTCCACAGTAGGTGACCCTGAAGCAGAGATGTTTATGGTCTGTGGCCCTGACGCATACACTTTGCACGAAAGTGCCTCTGTAATAAACGCCTGTACGGGTGTCCAGTCTCCTGGGCGGCATGAATTGCGGGCCCTAACTCTCCAGTAATAAATCGTTGACTTTTCGAGAATGGTAGTAGAGTTGAGATTTGTGGTTGCTGACGTACCTTGGAAAACCACATTTGGAGTTGCAAAGTCTGGGCTGGTAGAAACCTGTAATTCGTAGTCATCAGCATCAACTTTTTCGGACCAGCTAAAAGCAGGCAGGGCTACGACGCTGCTTTGTCCGTTGGCTGGAGTCAAGGCCTGGAGGCCTGACAGGTTGCCGCCGATAATGTCTACATGTATATATCGCTCCATGGTGTCCAGGCCTGGGGCAAGAGCACGTATCAGGATGTCACCAGTCTGGTCATTGACCACATTGTTTGTGTTTAGCAGCAGGGTGACATTATCACCGGCCTGTACAGACTCTGAACTGAATGCGGCAGACACGCCCGAAGGCACACCTGACACCACTTCAAAATGGATCTTGTCATTGTATCCCGCCAGGCCCTGTGTACTAAACTGTACCATGCCCTCATCAGGCTGACAGATGGTGCTGTAATTCTGTGCTGTTTCGAAATAAATGCCCGGGGTAGTGGGTTGCTCTATCTTGGAAGGCAGCTTGGAAGTGGATAAGAAAATATTGTCTGCGGCCTTGACGACCACCCTGAAAAAGTTTGATACTTTATTGGGTATATAAATGTCCTCACTGCCGTCATTGGCTACGTTGAGTGCCAGAGGGATGAGATTGGGGTCGTCGTTTCTCAGAGCTGCACTGAAGGAGCCATAGATGTTTACTTTTTTACAATTGACAGGTGCCTGATCGGTATTGGCCACATTCCATGTCACAGTTATTTTTTGTCCTACCTGAAACTTTGCGTCAATCTCGGGATAAGTAACCTTAAAAGGACCTGCAAGGGCGGTGGATACCACCTGATAATCTTTCCACACTACACCGGCTCCTCCAGAGTGGTTGTCCCGGACCGTGCACCTGAAATTCAAATTTCGGGTGAGGGTAGGCAGTACTTCGTTTTTGTCAGTGAGGTTGCCGGAAACGATATTTGAAGGCTTTGGAAAAAACCTGATATCGCCATTTGTGGCCGGTTTAAATGACCTGAACAGCGGAGCTGTCGTGGACATGGATCCGAGGGTGACAAGTTCGCCGGCATCAAACTGCTCCCAGCAATAGGTAAGCTCATCGCCGTCTTC
>JAKQGD010000432.1 GCA_029573365.1 Bacteroidota bacterium
TGAGCCAGACAATGGTTACAAATGAGGGTCAGGAAGTTTCAGGTTATTTTGACCTGTCCCTGCTGCCTGGAGGTCCTTGCAGAGTAGTTACTGAAAACCCTGACGGACAGGAGAGTGAAGAGGAGATTTATTTTACCGTAACATTTCCTGCACCCGTGGTAACTTCGGTCAGTCCTGCTTCAGGGTTAACCAGCGATACCAACTTTGCGTTAGCAGTTACTGGTTCAGGTTTTATGGATGGTTGCAGTATACATCTTTGCAATCTGACTCAGACTATTTTCACAAATGCCAGCTCAACGGTTACGTCTGAACAGGGGACATGTGTTCTGAGTTTATTTAATCTGTCAGCCGGTACGGCAGGAACATACACGGTGAAGGTGAAAAACCCGGATGATAAGGTTTCAAACGAAAATATTCATTTTGAAGTGAAAGAACCATATGAGCCGACATATGTTATCCATGTCACTGCCGGACAAGGTGGCTTTGCAACTCCGGGTGGCATCGTTCATGTACCCTGCCATTCAGATCTTAACATTCGGATCCAGGCGAATGCAGGATACAAAATTCAAAATGTTTACCTTGATACCATCCCCAAGGGTGACTTAAATTCCTTGTTATTAACCGACATTACCTCAAACCATAACGTTTTCGTGGATTTTTCAAAAATTAATCCATCACCGGTTCCTGTGCCAACGGTAATGCCCACCCCTGTCCCTACAGAAAACCCTGTATTTTACACGCTGAACATTTCTGCAAATTATGGAGGGAAAATCAGGCCGGATGGGACAATAAACGTATTAAAAGGATCAGATGTCACATTTCAAATGGAGTGTCTTGAAGATTTTATTGTGTCATATCTTCTCGTCGACGATGTTCCATTGTTCGTGAATGGATCCTGGGTTCTTCAATCGGTGCACTCAAACCATACGATCCAACTTGTTACCAAGAGAAAGATCTCCCCTTACTGGGCCGATTTCAATATGAGTTTTTCACGCGATAATAATATAAGCCAGGTTATGTTTACTTCTGATTATTATCCTGATTGTTTATACGAGATTTGGGAATATGGTGATGAATCGACAACATATGGAAGACCTATAAACCACTCCTACCAATCGCATGGAAATTATACAGTCAGCCATAAAGTTGTATTTAAAGATAGCGTGGCAAAATGCAACCATGTAATTGCGATTGAGTGAACAAAACCGGTTAATCAATTTTGAACAAAAAAAAGTCAAACAAAAAAAATAGTTATTTTTTGAATTCCTTGATCGGGCTGGGACCAAGCTGCTTTACGGTATTGGTGACATCTTCCATGACCGTTGCCCACTTTGCACCCTCAGATGCAGAGACAAAGGTCATCCTGAAACGCTTGTCATCAAGACCGATATTTCTAAGCAGGGACTTGATCATGAACATCCTCTTTGCTGCCTTGTAGTTTCCTTCAAGGTAGTGACAGTCACCAAAGTGACAACCAGAGACGAGGACACCGTCTGCACCCTCAACAAATGCCTTTAAGATGAAAAGCATGTCAACGCGACCGGTACACATGACACGGATAGCGCGGATCGTTGGCGGATACTGTATACGTGCACCACC
>JAKQGD010000658.1 GCA_029573365.1 Bacteroidota bacterium
AATCCTATTCTAAGGACTGTTATCCCTTTAAGACTGTTGATTATGTCTGATTAATGATCGGTTTTATACACTTTGGAAAACCGAAGAGTATGTGCCATAATCGTTGGGTGTATTTGAGTACCACCCACCAGAGATACTAACTCATACTAACCGTTTTGCCCAGACCGGTGATTACTTCAAAACTCTCCAGTCTGGCCTTCCCTAGACCGAACATAGATCTCTAGAAAAATCTATGCTCAGGGTAATCTATCCCCCCGGGGGGAGGGGGTCCCTAGGGGGGTATAGTACCCACGGATGGCATGAGCGTTTGCAATTTTTGATTTTTTGAAAAAACAAAAGAAATTCCCTGATACTCACCGACATTTTTTGGGACGACCTCGTGGTCTTCTTGGTCTTTTATTTACTGAACGAATCATGTTGCGCATGTACCATTTAACAGCTGTCCAAGATACACCTTTACCATCTCTATGAAATGATTCAGCCATATGCATATATAGCCGGTCGAAGGAATGGCTTTCGTTGCAGCTCTTGTATGTTAGATTGTGGCAGATACGACATGCTAATTCTCTGCCTTTGAAATGGAGGGTTCTCACCCGTCTATGGCAAACAGGACAAAGAAAGAAATAACGTCGACCTCCATAACCCGGGGCATACCATGACAATGCAACTGGCACTCGTCTATTGTTGAATAGGAAGGCGCAGCAGGTTAGTCCATCTCCTATCTGGGTAATGACTCCGCATGATCCGGTCTCTCGATCTCCCAGTGTCCATCGGGTTGATGTGTAACGTTGTCCCTCTCTAAACATCTTCCATCGCGCAAAATCATTCGCATCCACACTACGGCAGTCTTCGACTGTGCATTTGGTATTGTATCTGAAATATCGACCTGATCCATAGCCGCCCATTTTCACCTAAATGATAAACGATTTATTTTTCGGACTCGTCCTTGCCTGTACCTTATTTGGGCTCCAGAGCATATTCTGTGAGGTCAATTTGTTTACGAAGTTGACAGATAAAAAGATGGCCAGCTATATCAGCTGCCCGCCTCGAGTTGGTCTTTTGCAGCATGTATAGCCTGGGCCACTTCTTCGGCAAGTTCACTTGAGAGGGCAATGCCTTTTTTTGTCGGAAGCCATTCGCCGTTCGCGCTCTGGTAATGCACCCGGCAATCAATGAACCGATGCCCCCGGTACTCCGTGACTTGTATCCTGATACGTTCCAGGCTGTTTTTTTCGATTTCTGCAATGATCATGGATTTCTCCTTAATGTGTAAAATATGTTGGCTGAAGTAATTGCTTCCAGGTTACTGTGG
>JAKQGD010000437.1 GCA_029573365.1 Bacteroidota bacterium
GGAGCCACCATAACCGGAGGACCTACCTACGGAAGTTCTACAGTCAAGGTAAAAGACGGATCTGCTGATGTACAACTGTATACACGGTCTGCCGCCTCTTTCTCTGGGCAGAATGTGGCCGTAGGTGCCGTCAATGTGACAGCCATTGTGTCAGAATTTACATCAGGTGCCCAGCTTACCATGAGAAATCTAAGTGACATAGAAAGTGCCGGCCCCTGCAATCTCAGTGACCCTGCCTCTGACTGCGACGGAGACGGCGTAGCAAACGGGCAGGACTGTTCACCTGAAAACAAGGACATATATCCCGGTGGACCCTGTGATGACGGTAATGCCGCCACAGTCAATGACCAGTATGATAGCCAGTGTATGTGCATGGGCTCGGCTCCTCAGGCAGGCCTGGATGAGACTTTTAGCAGTCAGACCAACAACCAGGATATAAACCTGTCAGGTTGGGTAAACGTAGCAGTCAAAGGCACAAGAAAGTGGCAGGGCAAACTGTTTAGTGGCAATACATATGCACAGGCAACAGCATTTAATGATACAAATCCCGACATGGAAACCTGGCTTATCACTCCACCTGTCAATACCAATGATACGCCGACGCTTACGTTTGAAAGTGCCAAGTCCTTCTGGGTGCATGACGGACTCAGCGTATGGGCCACTACCAATTTTACCGGAGACCCTGCCACAACCACCTGGACACAGGTGAGCTGCAGGATAGCTGTGCAGTCTGATGGCGACAACACCTTTATTCCTTCAGGAAACATCGACCTGAAGCCTTTTGGCCCAAATATCAGGATAGGTTTCAAATACGTGGGCAAGGGCGGTACGTTGACATCTACCTACAGAGTAGACAACGTAAAGATCAAGTAAGGTTAAAGCTGTAATTAATATGTAGCACAGGCAACCGTGCTTTCGTTTTCTGGAAGTGGAGGTCTGGAGCTATAAAGGTTTCCTAACTAAAGACTTAAAACTTTATTAGGTTTAGCTCCTGATTAAGCAGAAGCGGGTTAACTTTGCACATTCAAACCATAAATGATGCAAAGACGTATATTGACATCCATACTGATATTGGCAGCAGTTATATATTTTTTGGGCTGTAGCCCAAAAAAGGGAATTCTTTACACCAGTTTGGCACCCTCTGCTGATACGCTGAGTTACCCGCAGGAAAAACACCTGAAAAATGTGCGGCAGCTTACTTTCGGTGGTGACAATGCCGAGGCTTACTGGAGTTTTGACAACGATAAGGTGGTATTTCAGGCCACAAACAAGAAGTGGAATTCTGATTGTGACCAGATTTATTATTTTGATCTGGCACATACAGTTCCTGCCGGCCAAGTTCCGCCACTTCTGAGCACGGGCAAGGGCAGGACGACATGCAGTTATTTTATGCCGGGAAACAAGTCCATAGTATATGCATCCACTCATGGCGGTGGAGACGAATGTCCGCCATTGCCGGAAAGACGTACCGACGGCAAATATGTCTGGCCGATATATGAGAGTTTTGATATTTACGTCAGTGACCTGAATGGCAGGATATTGTCAAGACTTACAGATACGCCGGGATACGATGCAGAAGCTACAGTGTCGCCTGACGGCAGCAGAATGGTATTTACTTCAACCAGAAGCGGCGACCTCGA
>JAKQGD010000659.1 GCA_029573365.1 Bacteroidota bacterium
CTACCACTGTCGGGTGGCTGATCGCTACAACCTCGACCCTGTCAGCAGTGGCGGCAACTTGGGCTTCCGTCTTTCGAGAACAATCCCGTAACATTCTGACCTTATTACCTTTTTACCTTTTATCAAAAAAACAGAGGGTAGAATGGGAAAGATTCGGGTAGAATATTGACGGGCTTGCAAGTCAAATAGCGAAGCAAATAGACGCAGCAAGTCCCGACAATATGGCAGGGTGTGCAGGCAGATTTTCTTTTGGTTCTTTTCTTTTTAAAAAGAAAAGAAGTTAAGCTCCATAGGAGCGACCGTATGGTAGCCAGACGCGTCAGCGTCTGGAAAGATTCGTCCCCACGATCTCGCTCCGGAGGAGCGGTAGAAAATGGTCATGTGTGATTCGTCGACACCTATGGTGCCGGGTTTGGTTTTCGATCTTTTACCAGACATTTCCATGTCTGGCTACCAATCGAAAGCACCTATGGTGCTAAACATACAGCAAGCAACCTGCTTGTCAACAAATAAAATAGTGTGAAAAAAAGGGTCAAAGCTCTCTAAGAATAACCGAATGGTAGCTAGATGTGGGTGAACCTGTGAAAAAACAAGAATTCCGTAGGAATGACCAATTGGTAGCCAGACGCGGCAGCGCCTGGAAAGATGTGTTCACACGATTTCGCTCCGGAGGAGCGGATGAAAATGGTCATGTGTGATTCAGCGACACCTATGGTGCCGGGTTTGGTTTTCGATCTTTTACCAGACATTCCCATGTCTGGCTACCAATCGAAAGCACCTATGGTGCTAACCCGTCAAATAAATGCCAAGAGGCATTTTTGAAAATAAAGGAGGATAGATTGCCTAATACATTTACCCAATTGTATCTGCATCTGGTATTTGCCACAAAATACCGGATGAGATTTATCCATGAGGAGAATAGAAAACACCTGTATGAATATATGGCAGGCATCCTGAATCATCATCAGCAGAAACCAATGATCATCAATGGTATGGAGGATCATATTCATATCCTCTTAGGTTTCAAACCAGATTGTAACATATCTGATTTGGTGAGAGATTTAAAGTCTGTCTCTTCAAAACATATCAATGATAATCATTGGATTGCCGGTAAATTTGCCTGGCAAAGCGGTTTTGGAGGATTCACTGTAAGCCGTTCCCAGCGTGATGCAGTTTATCATTATATTGAAAATCAGCAAAAGCATCATGAACATAAAAGT
>JAKQGD010000445.1 GCA_029573365.1 Bacteroidota bacterium
CCATCGAGGAGCGGGTGCACGCCCTGGAGGTGTTTGCCAGGGCTATGGCGGTGATGCTCCAAAGGAACGGCGAAGGGGAGAAGCTGGTCGGGGAGTTTATAATCGATACCTTCAAGGACCGGAAATGAGGATAACATGGAAAATCAGAATGAAAAATCATTGGTAAAGGTGATTGACGGCAGGATAATGACATCGAGCCTGGATGTGGCAAGGGGAATGACCTTTGTGCTGCCTCACGGCATGAACCTGCTCAGGATACAGGATTCCGAGTTTTACAAATGGTATTGCAGCACGGTGATGCCTTCCATGCCAAGGCTTTACGGGGTTTATGCGGAAAGAAGAAATGCCATAGAGCTTACAGAAGGAGGTGGGTTATGAAAACACGTGCAGAGAAAAAGCAGGAAGAGACATTGGAAATTATCAACAGGGAATGGGATATGTAATCATACTTTAGGAGGCAGATTATGATGATTAATCAGGAATGGGCAGTTAAAACAAATAAAAAGGCGAAACCTGTATACACAAAAGGACAACTTGATACATTGAGGTGTCCTAATTGTAAGGAGATACTGGGAGAGACAGACGGGACAATTTTCGTTAAGAGATGTCCGACATGTAAAATGTGGGTTATATTTAAAAAACAGTTGACAAAAAAGTAACAAAGTAAGAAAATATTACCTAAATAAATTCAATCGCCTAGCGTGCGTAGTTAAGTCAAGAGCCCTAGCGGCACAGGAGACCAAATATTTTGGTTGCCTGTGCCGCTTTTTTTTGGCCTGGAGGGTTTAGATGCCGGTTGGGACATATGTGATGGTTGCAGGATATTGGCCGATATTTTTGAGCTTTAATTGACCTCCCCCTGCCCCCTTCCGCCTGCGCCAAGGCTTTGGAGGACAGGCCAGAGGGGGATATGAGGACGGACACAGACTTACATGGACGGATACGGGAAAGATTACTCGGCTCATCCGGATCAGGGCACAGTTTCCAGGGCATTCTGCGCCGCAAAATGTACAGCATGGCACCCCTTCGACAAGGCTCAGGGCGGAGGATGGTGCGGGACGATTTA
>JAKQGD010000448.1 GCA_029573365.1 Bacteroidota bacterium
CGAGCCAAATCAGGATTCCCTGTTTAGTGCTTTTTTTCGGAAGTAAAATAATCAGCCTTTTTAAAGGCTGATTGAAACTTGTTCCACGGCAGAGACCTGTGGCTGTTGGACCCAAAATAGGTGATGATGACTTCAAAAATGCCTGTATCCTGGTAGCCCGGTATGGCCTGTATCATGTTAAAGTCCTCGTCCAGGAAAACCATGCTGGGATAACTGAGCCTGCCCTGCAACAGAGAAGCTGCCAGTTCGTGATACCCTCTCCGGCCTTGTCTGACAAACTTGTATTCCGTACCTTTGAGTAGGATGCTCTTTTCTGTCTCAGCATCAAACTTTACAGGATAGTAATGAGCGTTGATATATTCTGCTACGTGCTCCTCGGCAAAGGTGGTTTGGTCCAACTTTTTACACCAGCCACACCAGTCAGTATATACATCAACAAAGATTTTTCTTTTTTCTTTTTTTGACTTTTCAATGGCCTCTTCCCACGACATCCATTTAATGCTCTTCTGTCCAAAAGCACCCGGCAAAAAGACAATGTTTGCCAACAAAATCACCAACAAGTATTTAGTATACATTCGCTTCGTAAAAAATTCCCGGTTCACTGAATGAGTGTATAACTCCTCAATTGCCTAAAAGGATTCAAACTTTCTGACACTTAAATTAACTTTAACATATGATCAGGGAAGCAGTAGGTGAGGTTACTCTTTATCAAACTGATATTCAGAAACGGTGATACCAAAGGGTTTTTCGCTAACCTTTTTTGTCACCCAGGTGGTTTTTTCTTTGCCGTCCTTGCGTACATTTTCGTATTCCATCATGACCCCGTTTGTCATCAACTGGCTGTTTTCGGTATAGGAAGCGGGGGCGATCCGACTCATGTACGATACGTATCCTTTACTGTAGTTGACCGGAAAATTGTCAGAAATAAACATTGTGACATTTTCGTCGGTGGTTTCTCCTTTATACTCTTGACTGGTGTATCCGGCCACCTTTTTTGAGTTACCGGTTTTGTTGATTTTAAAGGCCGGTGTTCCATCCTTTTCGGTTTTGACGGAGGCCATGAG
>JAKQGD010000456.1 GCA_029573365.1 Bacteroidota bacterium
GGCTGGGATTTGCTGATGGATGAACACCGTATCGTGGAACGCGACGGACATCAACTGGCCATTATCGGTGTACAGTATATCGGCCACAACCTCCGATTCGCGAGTTTCGGCAATCTGAAAAAAGCATATGCCGGTGCGGAAAACGCGGCAGTGCAGTTGCTGCTGTCGCATGATCCGTCGCACTGGGACAAGGAAGTTTCTGTCGTGGAGGATTTCAAAAACATCCATACTACTTTCAGCGGACATACCCACGGATTTCAGTTTGGCATCGAAGTACCAAAAATCAATTTGCAGTGGAGCCCTTCGCAATATGTGTATCCACACTGGGCCGGACTATACCGTCAGGAGCAGCAACAGCTGTATGTCAACCGCGGCATTGGCTTCTTAGGCTATCCGGGACGCTTGGGCATCTCACCGGAAATCACGGTTTTCCGACTCACCAAAGCATAAAAAAACCGGCTGTAGGGCCGGTTTTAAAAAAGGTAGTAGATGTGGGGACTTCTATGCCTCTGTCAGGGTTGGGTCTATGTTTCCAGACCAGGGCAAAGTGGGTTTCTATGTATCTAGCGCTTAGGCTGGGGAACAAATGAGGGCATTATGTTTCCAGTCTTCAGGGGTGCCTTCCCTACACCATCATCCGTAATGATGGCTTTTATTTTTCCGGTTACCAGGGACAAGGACTTACGCTTTAACCGGATATACCATGTTGTTATTTTCATAAAAATGAGGGTTTAAATATTTCCATCCTTTAAAAGCTACTGTAAAGTTAGGTGGTAAAGACAGGAATCAAAACCACGAAAAATACCATTTTGTGACATCCTTATTTCCACTAGTGTGGATATAAAGAATATCCAGGTAAAAGTTACCGGTTTAACTTTATAAAAACAGAAGATGGAACATCTGAAAGAACTGGTGGCAATTGTCAATAAACGCAAACTCAGCCAGATAGAAATACTGGATAAATCTTTGCTCAGCAGGAAGGATACTTTATTCAGCCGGCTGTATGAAGGTATCGCATCAGACCAGATCCACTCGGATGAAGAGGCGATGCAACTGCTGTATCCCAAAGACAAAAACGCGGCG
>JAKQGD010000458.1 GCA_029573365.1 Bacteroidota bacterium
CATACTTCAGGACAGCCCTGGGATTTTTATACTGGACGGAGTCATCTGGTTTTTGACAGAAATAAACACCGCCAAGGTTAAGCCATTTGTGAGAAATGAATACGTTTTTATCCCGGATCGATTGATGAGGGACTATTTCGATAAATTTATTGCTGACATCATTGGCAAGGCCGAAACAGAAGCAGAAGGATTTGAACTGGTAAGAACAGACACGCCTACGGAAACTAAGCTCAGGTTTTTCTATGATATATTTGAAAACAGGTGGACGGCTTTCGCCGAATATCAGTATCCGGAAGTTGTCCTTGCTTCAACCGACCGTGTCAGGAGAAAGGTTAGGATAAGTTTCCATGAAAACAATAATCCTTTTGTGAGGGAGTTTACACTCAATGAGGATTATGAAAATCAGATAAATGAAAAGCTGACCCAACTCGGATTTGAAATCAGAAACAGACGAATTTATTATGGAAATGGCGAAAATGACCTACTTTTTCATAGTATACGGTTGGCTGACAAGCTTAGCCCTTTTTTGACATTGGTACCGCCTGAGATTCAAGGCTGGACTATGGCTCTGGAAATGCTGACTGTTGTACCCGATTTTATAGCTGAAAATGACTGGTTTGACCTGGGAGGGTGGGTGCAGGTGGGAGAAGAGAGATATCCGGTTTCCAGACTTTTTGCCAACATCAGGAACGATGATCCCTGTTTTATCACTGACGCTGGCAGGTGCGTCCTTATTCCGGAAGAAATCATGGCAAAATACAGTGCCATTTGCAGATATGCCGGCGAAAGTGAAAACGGCTGGCGGTTGCCGAAAATGCATTTTGCATTGCTGGAAGATGGACCTGCCGCAGGCCCTATCTCACAGAAACGTATGGGAGTACCTACAAGTTATCAGCCGTCACCTAAGCTAAAAACCACTTTACGGCCCTATCAGGCTGATGGGGTCAACTGGCTACTCCATCACCGGGACAACGGACTGGGTGCATGTCTGGCAGACGATATGGGCCTTGGCAAGACCCTTCAGACCATTGCTGTCCTCCTTGATACCAAAGACAGAATGAAAGAGAACACTAATGCAACTGCTTCATATGTCAAACAACTCGATCTTTTTGATACATTTGTTCCGGTAAGCCGCACGGCACTCAGGGCTCTTATTGTACTGCCTGCAAGCCTCGTTTTTAACTGGCACCAGGAACTTAAAAAATTCGGACCTTCACTTCAGGTGGTGGTGTACACCGGGCCGGCCAGAAACCGCTTAAAAAAGACACTGGAGACATTTGATGTGATTCTGACTACGTACCAGACGG
>JAKQGD010000460.1 GCA_029573365.1 Bacteroidota bacterium
TGGATAAACTCGGCTTTGGTAATGCCTGCGGCAGGCCATAAAACCTTATCAAGATTTGATAGCTTGAGCTGTATGCCGTCTATGATGGTGGTAACCTGACTCATGTACTGTCATGCCCTGATCACAGTTGTGTGCAATTCAGGCATAAAATTAAAGTACCAATTTTGTGCCAATCAAAGGCCGGCCAACCATTCGAACCTGTTTTTCCTTAGTATCGAGTGAAACAAGTCTCCCGATATATATTCGCCGCCAAGGCTTTCCAGATAGGGATTGGGTTGCTGGCAGTCGATTACATAAAATCCCCGGCTTTCAAGATTTCTGGCCAGAGATATAAATCCAAAGCGGGACGCATTGGGCCGTAAGCTGAACATCGATTCACCAAAAAATACTTTGCCTATCTGCACACCATACAAACCACCGGCGAGTCCCTGGTCGTCCCACACTTCCACAGAAGTGGCGTAGCCCTGGTTATGCAGTCCGATGTAGCTATTTTCAATATCGTCATTTATCCACGTGCCTGGCTGGCCATTTCTGGGGATGGTACGGCACTGCCTGATGACCTCGGCGAAATTTTGATTGTAAGTAACCCGGTATTTGTTATTGTTAAAATAGGTATTCATACTTTTGGGTATTCTGACCCATTCCGGAAAAATGACATACCTCGGCTGAGGACACCACCATATAACCGGCTCATTGTCGTTATACCAGGGAAAGATGCCATAATGGTAGGCCATCAGGAGCGTGTCGGAATCCAGCGAGCCGCCCAAACAAAGGATGCCGCTGTTAAAAACAGTATCAGGATGAGGGAAAAAATTTATACGCTTGCTTATAAAATGCATAGTTTAAAAAAAAAGGTGGACGCTGCAAAGGGCAGATCCACCTAGGGTATGTTTATGGCTTTTAGCCAATGTTAATCCGCCACCAAAGTCTCGATGACTGCGGAAAGCCCCCTGTCAACCAAAGCGTCTTTCATCGGTTTTAAGACCGGAAAAGGACCTGTTTTGACAGTAGCTTTGCCTTTAAAATGCACCAGGAGGGATAATTGTTCTGATTGCTCCTGTGTGTGGTTGCACACCTCCATGAAGCATTGTATTACCCAGTCAAATGTATTGAAATCATCGTTGTACACAACAAGAAAAGAAAGCTCCCCATTGGTTACATCCTCATCTATAAGGATGTCTTCCTGCTCGTCATATTTTACACCGCTGTTCATAAAATTGTTTTTGCAAAATTACTACTAAAACTAATTCAACGTCTTTAAAGTTTCGTTAATGGCGTTAAAATCAGGGACTTCCCCGGCATTTTCAAGTACCTCCGCATATCTGATGATTCCTTGGCCATCAATGACGAAGGCTGACCTTTTGGATACGCCTCTCATGCCCTGGCCAAAAACCTCATACAAACATCCGTACAGCGTGGATACTTCCTTGTTGAAATCAGAAAGCAGCCTGAAATTGTAGCCTTGCTCTTCCCTGAACTTTGCCAGCGTAAAAATAGAATCTACTGAGATGGCCATCACTTCAGCATTCAGGTCATTGTATGCTTGCATATTGTCCCTTACCGAACAAAGCTCTGCAGTACACACGCCTGTAAATGCAAATGGAAAAAACAAAAGAACCACATTTTTATCTCTGTACTCGCTGAGAGTAACTTTTTCCTTATTGCTGGTTACAAGCGTAAAATCAGGGGCAACATCACCGGGTTTTAATAACATATTAATTTTATTTTTAATTTGTAAAATCTGTTCTTACGCTGATAAACAACGGATAGGGATCAAGGTTCATTGTGGCAGGGGAGCAGGTAAAAATTTATTTTATCTGTCAGTGCAGAATGAGAAGTTTTCTTTTTTGATGGATGCCGTAGTCGAGTTTAAGAAGGTAGGTGCCCCTGGTCAGACTGTCGAGTCCTTTTAGCAGAGTGCAGTTTTCACAACTTAGAATACAGGATCCGAGGGTACTTGTAAGGACGGCCGATTCTGCCTCTTCAAAGTGCACGATATCTGTGACCGGATTGGGATAGACAGTTACAGGAGCTATGGGGTATGTGGCAGATGACGTCACAAGGCGGCAATCATTTGTCATTGCCGTTTTTTTTTCAAGCACTCCCGATGATACCTGCCAGTACATCCATTGGGCATCACCCACAGACTTCCATTTTTTAAGATCAAACGCAGCGGAGTCACCGTGAGTGCCCGCAATTTTCTGTACAACTACGGCATTGCCATGCACCTGTGTCCAGGTAAGAGGTTTTCCTCCTTCGACTGTTTGTGGTTGCCATGTTTGTTCGCAGTTGGCTTCCAGGAAATAAGCATAATCCTCTCCCGAGTTAGGATCGCCAAATATCCGGGCCATGCCGCTGGTATCCAGACAAACTGCTGTGTGTTCGTTACAGGCTACGGCCCTGGCTCTGATGCCCTGGTCACGGGCAGCCCTGGCCAAAAACGCCAAGGTACGTCCGTCTCTTTCCCTTTGATCAAAATGGGTATCGAAGACTACATCTTTAAAAAGCGGCATCTGTATAAAGGTATTGTACCTAAGCTCAGCCATATGAAAATGATAGGGATCCTGCAGGGCTTCACCACTGATGACTCCGGTACCCACAGGGGCGTAAACGATGCCGCCAAGGATCATCATACCTGCACTGGTACCTCCCATAACACGGTTACCGGCATTGGCAGCAGCCACAAGAATGTCGCCCACAGGCGTACCCGCCCAGTAATCGTAATATTTACCCTGATCGCCACCTGCAATCCATATTAGTTCCGCTTTGGATAGCTTGTCGACAATGTAAGGAGAATAGGAAGCATTTCGGTTGCGAAAGACGATGGTTTCAACAGAATTTACAGGTACTCCTAGTTCGGAGTAAAAATAGGGGTTATAACCGTCGCTTCCTGATGCCCTGATTACGACCACATCACCGCCGCCTGTCCTACTTAGCATCCATCTCATGGCTTCATCGTTATCTGGCCCGCCGCCGGCAAGCACAAAAGCAGGCTGAACCACTGTCTGCACGTCGGCTGAGTCACCGCTAAGGTACACGACATAGTCCTGTGCCATGACGGAAGTGCAAGACGACAGAACAATTACGATGCAATACAGGCGAAGGGAATACAAAGTCATATGCCTGTAATATTTAATTTGGATTTGCTGAAAGTGCCCGGAGCGGGACTTGAACCCGCACGTCCTATCGAACACATGCCCCTCAAACATGCCTGTCTACC
>JAKQGD010000461.1 GCA_029573365.1 Bacteroidota bacterium
GACAAATTGACAAATCACCAAATTGACAAATCACCAAATCGACAAATCGACAAATTGACAAATCGACAAATCGACAAATTGACAAATCACCAAATCGACAAATCACCAAATGGGTTATCGAGTCCTTCTGATTAAAACTTCCTGGTCTGAAAACATCATCCACGAGAAGTCATACACATAGTAGACCATTTTGTTTTGTGAGTTTATATGAAAATGAGTCAGGTAACCATAATGAAACTTTTTACTGTCTAACAGGACCCTGGGCACTTTTTTCTGATTTCCGTTTTTTCCCATGATTTCCAGCAATATGGATCTGTTGCGGTGCAAGATTTTGTCGATCTTTATTGTGGCCTGATGAGTTACTTTGGCTAGTTTTTCATGGTAGGAGGTCTTACATTTTGCCGAACAGAAGATTTTGTCAGATCTGCCGGTAAAAGTATTTGGACACATTTTACACTTTTTTTGCATCGTTGATTATTGTTTAATAAAGACGAAATTTTCACCTCAATGGTTACACATCAGTATGGCAACGGTTGGCTTACGATTATGTTTATAACTTGCACGATTTTAACGAGTTATTTTTTGCTTTTTATTTACTATTGTGGTGATATTTGCGGAAAATACTGGAAAAATGGTCGCCATTTCGAAAATTATATATTTGGGAGAAACGAAAATTTTGCTAAAGTCACCATATGACACTGGTATAATTGGTCTCCTTAAAAGTATCCCGGGGTCCAGGTATACTTCTACATATAAAGGTTGGCACATTCCTTACGATAAGCTTCATTGGAACCTTTTTTTGGCATTGGGTTTACCATATCGGGTCGAATATTCCGGAACCACTGACCGTGCTGGGTCTTTAAGTGATAATACCGGAGAAAACATAGCAGATATGCCTCAGTTCAGCACTGAGCAGGCAGCTGACACCACCATCAGATCGATAAGATACTGGCACCCCAATTTGTTTATCAAAGGCGATTTTAGTGAAGAGGAAATCCGGTATATCAAATCCATACCCAAGGTTTACTATAACTTTCATTATCAAAACTGGGTAGTACCTGCAAACCTTGAGAATCTTAAGACCATCCACGCAAGCCTTGGTCTCCCTGACATCAGCCTTTATGAGGCATGGTACCGGCAGATAGCATCTGTAGCAGACCCTCCCTGCTGCACCATTTACACGAGCCCTGAGTATCCCGAAAAAGTGCTGCTGCAACTAAGTGGACATGGAGTAGATGTAGATTACCTGAAACACATCCCATCCAGAGTTTACGACTCTGCAAAGAAATTTTGGGTGATAGATAACGACTCGGCATGCATAGAAAGAATCAGCAACCATTATCTGGCATTAAAAACAAAAGTGGTCAACAGACTGATCAGTGAAGGTGACCTCAGAAGGAGCAGGACTCTGGGAGAATTCAAAGCCTGGTATTTGAAAAAAGTGTCAGCAACCCACCGACAGTTGATTAGCACTTATATGGATGCCATGATTAGGGAAGGATATAGCAGGAGGACCATCAACAGTTACTGCAATAAAATGCAACAGTTTGCACAGTCGATTGGTCCGGCACACTGTGATGATATATGCGAAGACACAGTTAATGCTTACCTTAGTGACCTAGCCCAAAAAAGTGTATCGGACAGCTTGTTAAACACGGCGATTAGTGCGATAAAGTATTATTATTCGCAGGTGATGTACATGCCTGGATTTAACATTGAAAGGATCAAACGACCCCGCCGCGAACTTAATCTTCCAAAGGTCATCAGCGTAGAGCAAGTGGACAGGATGCTCAGAAGCACCGAAAACCTCAAGCATGTAGCCTTGCTCTATGCATTATATGGGCATGGACTTAGATTAAGCGAAATCTTAAACCTTAAGCTGGAAGACATGTTGTGGGACAGAAATCAGATCTTTGTAAAGAATGGAAAAGGTAACAAAGATAGGTATGTCAACATGAGCCAGGAGTTTAAGGAAGTTTTAAAAGTTTACATACATACGTACAAACCTATGTACTGGTTGTTTGAAGGCCAGGATCAAAAAAACCAATACAGTGAGACAAGTGTGCAACAGGTGGTGAGGAATGCTGCCAGAAAAGCAGGTATAAAACAAAAGGTTACTCCACATACACTGAGACACTGTTTTGCCACCCACCTTGTTGACCTGGGTACACAGCTTCCATATGTCAAGGAGCTGCTCGGACATGCCGATATAAAGACAACCATGATTTATACACACATCACCACATCAAATATTTCTAAAGTCATCAGTCCATTGGATGTTCTCAGAAAAAATACAACCACAGATTTGGAAAAACCGTGACTGTGATATAAATTTGTTGTGGATATAAACATGTTATGCCCAATGCCAAGAGACACCGTACCAACAATGAACAGACAGACAAAACAGATGACAGAAAACCAACGCTTCGTAAAATTAAAAGAGGTGCAAGCCGACGCACAGCACAATGCCAACGCTTTTGCACCACATTTAATTTTATCCC
>JAKQGD010000474.1 GCA_029573365.1 Bacteroidota bacterium
CCATCGAAGGTTTGTCAGAAAACGGTGACCATCCTGTGCAGCAAGCCTGGCTGGAACACGATGTTCCACAGTGCGGCTACTGTCAGGCAGGCCAGATCATGACTGCTGTGGCTTTCCTAAACGCAAATCCTCGGCCTACAGACGCTGACATTTCTGCAGCGATGGACGGAAACCTGTGCCGGTGCGGTACCTATACACGCATCCACGCAGCAGTAAAGACGGCGGCAAAAAATCTTTAGTACAAACATTTACCTTAACTTCTGAATACAAAATCATGACACTCATAAAAACTTCATTGGGCAGGCGTTCATTTATAAAAGTTTCAGCGATGACAGGTGGAGGTATGGTACTCGGCTTCAGTTGGCTTGCTTCCTGCAAACCTACTCCCGAACAAGTCATCGCCATGCCCAAAGAATGGTTTAAAATAAACGGGTTCCTCAAAATAGGCGAAAACGGTGTCGTAACCATCATGTCACCCAATCCCGAAATAGGCCAGAACGTCAAAACCTCTATGCCCATGATTGTAGCTGAGGAGTTGGATATCGACTGGAAAAACGTCATTGTGGAGCAGGCACCCCTCGATACTGCCATATTTAAGCGTCAGCTGGCAGGCGGCAGTCAGGCCATACGCCAGGGCTGGGAAGGACTACGGATGGCTGGAGGCACCGCAAGACAAATGCTAAAGGAGGCTGCTGCTGACACATGGGGTGTCCCGGTCTCCGAAATTACCACCAGGTCCGGCATAATCACCCACACGGCCAGCGGCAAGTCTGCATCTTACGGCGATATGGCTTCTAAAGCCGCTACCCTTGATGTGCCCAAAGAAGTTGAACTGAAGGAAGTTAAAGATTTTTCAATCATAGGCTCTTCACGCAAAAATGTGGACGGGCAAAAAATCGTCACCGGCAAGCCTCTGTACGGATTGGACATTAAAAGAGAGGGTATGGTCATTGCTATGATCATCCATCCTCCGGCCTTCGGCATGAAGCTTAAGTCGTATGACGACGCTGCTGCAAGGACGCTGCCGGGCATCTTTGATGTTTTTGTCCTGGATACCTATAAAGAGGATTATCTCAGGATATGGGCTGATACCATCTCATTCAACACTCAGATTGTTATAACCGGCAAAACAACCTGGGAAGTAATGCAGGCTAAAAAAGCCATAAAGGTTGAATGGGAGCCCTTTGCCGGTGGAAAATTTGACACGATGGATTTCTGGAATAATAAATTGGAAGTAAATGTACCCGGCGGCCTCGAAAGTACATCTGTACATAAAGAAAAAATGAAGTCCCCTGGCGGAAAAAGTATAAAAGTCATCAGATGCGACGGCGAGCCTTATATTGCCTTTGAAAGTGCAGACAGGATTCTGGAGCGAAGTTACACTGCTCCCTTTTTGGCACACAATACCATGGAACCCATGAACTTTTTTGCTGATGTCACCGACGAAAAAGCTGAGCTGATTGGCCCTATACAGACACCCGAATACATGGAAAAATCGGTGTCTGCAAGACTGGGTATGCCTTTGGAAAAGATTGACATACAGATGACCCGCATGGGTGGTGGCTTTGGCAGAAGACTGTATGGACACTTTCTGGTAGAAGCAGCCGCAATATCACAAAAAATTAAAAAACCTGTCAAACTCATCTATACCCGTGAAGACGATATGACTTGTGGCATTTACAGGCCTGCCTACCACGTCACATACCGGGCAGCACTGGACAAGGATAACAACCTTACCGCTTTCCATGTATCCGCCGGAGGTATTCCTGAGAGCCCTCTAGCTGCCAATAGATTTCCGGCAGGTGCCATAGATAATTACCTCGCCGAAGAGTGGGAACTGCCCTCTAACATAAGCTCAGGTGCCTTCAGAGCTCCTGGGTCAAACTTTATTGCAGGGGCGGAGCAGTCCTTCCTCGATGAGTTGGCAGAGGTTCTGGGCAAGGATCCGTTTGCATTCAGGCTCGAGCTTCTGGACAAAGCTTTTAAACACCCCGTCGGCGAAAAAAATGATTACGATCCCGCAAGATACGCAGGGGTCATTTCGCTTCTCAGAGAAAAATCAGATTGGGACAATACCGACAAAAATGTACATAGAGGCATGGCCGCCTACTTCTGCCACAATTCGTACGTAGCCCAGGTGGTGGATCTTATTATGGAAAACAATAAACCTGTCGTCCAGAAGGTCACGGCAGCAGTGGATTGCGGCATTGTGGTCAATCCGTTGGCAGCCACCAACCTCGCCGAGGGAGGCATCGTCGATGGGCTGGGACACGGGCTATATAGTGCCATGACCTTTACCGATGGAAAGCCTGACCACAGCAACTTCAGCACTTATCACCTCATGCGTCACAGTGAGGCCCCAAAAAAGATCGAAGTTCATTTTGTAAAAAACGACATAGATCCCACAGGCCTGGGTGAGCCATTAAATCCTCCGGTCATCGGAGCTCTTGCAAATGCCCTCTACAAAGCCACAGGGACAAGGTATTACGACCAGCCATTCATGGGCCCTAAGAACGAAATTGGATGATTCCCGCTTAAACACATAATTTTTTTCTATGGGAGTGCCCCCGTCCCTGTGGGCCGCGGTCGGACTATACGCTGTATCCCGATACACATCGGGATGCCGCTCCTATCCCTCACTCATTAAGATGTAC
>JAKQGD010000484.1 GCA_029573365.1 Bacteroidota bacterium
CATGGTAAAACACCTCCCTGTGCCGGAAGAATCGTCAGCGAAAAAATATCGAGAGTAGTGACAGGCTGTTTTGACCCAAATCCTGTGGTCAGTGGCAAAGGAATAGAATACCTGAGAAATCACGGCATAGAAGTGACCACCTCTATACTGGAACACGAGGCAAAATCGATGATCAGGCCCTTTAGGGCACATCTGGAAGGCTTGCCATATATCATTCTGAAGTGGGCTGCCTCCTCAGATGGCTTTATTAGTCAAAAAGGTAAGCAGACCTGGCTGACCAATGACATGAGCAGGACGCTGGTCCACAAATGGCGAGCCGAGGCCGATGCCGTTATGGTTGGCAAAAACACGCTTATAACGGACAAACCTAGGCTAACCGTCAGGGAAACAGCAGGAAATAATCCGGTTCGCATTGTCGCAGATACTCACCTGGAAAGCCTGGATTTTCTGCGGCAGCATTATTCTGATGAATCATGGACCGTCCTCAACAGGGTAAGAAGCGGACGGGAAGGAACCATAAATCTGGTGCATTATGAGGATGAAAGCGGATTTAGGTCGGCCTTCTCCAAATTGTTCCTATCGGGTATACACACGATAATCATCGAAGGAGGAAGTGAGCTTTTGACATCGATAATAAACACAGGCCTCTGGCACGAAGCCAGAATATTCACCGTAAGGTGTCTCTTAAAGGAAGGGATCAGGGCCCCGCATCTCGAGGGAAGGCTGAGGTCCAAACTTAGATTGGGCGATGATGTTTTGCATACAATAGACAACATCCAGCTGCACCATGACTGATAAAAAGAAAGTCGCATTTATTACAGAAACCCTGGACAGGCTATTTCCTGAGACTCCCATTCCCCTGGAACACAGTGATCCATATACGTTGCTGGTGGCGGTTCTATTATCCGCACAGTGTACCGACGAAAGGGTCAACAAGGTCACTCCTGCCCTATTTGCTTTGGCGGACAATCCATATGACATGGCGGCTGTCAATACAGAAACCATAGAACAAATCATCAAACCCTGCGGCCTGTCCCCATCCAAGTCAAAGGCCATTTCTGCCCTTTCGCAAATCCTGATTGACAAGTATGCAGGTAAAGTACCCGATAGTTTTGAAGCTCTGGAAGCTTTGCCCGGCGTAGGCCACAAAACTGCCTCAGTAGTTATGTCACAGGCGTTTGGCGTGCCGGCTTTTCCCGTAGACACTCACATACACAGACTAGCCACCAGATGGGGGCTTACTTCTGGTAAAAATGTTACAGAAACAGAGAAAGATCTTAAAAGGATTTTTCCTGAATCAAGCTGGAATAAACTTCACCTGCAGATCATATTTTTCGGCAGGAAATATTGCCCTGCCAAGGCTCATGATCCAAATAACTGCCCTATATGCTCTGTGATTGATGTCAGTAAAAAACAAGAATAAATATTTTACTTAGGCGGCACCCTCATCCTGTAAGTATCCACCGAATATCCGCCCCATACTCCAAGGCCCCCTTTTATATTGGAGGCGATGCGGGTGTAGGATGAAAATGGTCCTCCACTGTTGGCACTAAAATCCCGGGTGTTCCAGAAATCAAAATGGGATTTGTCTATGCAGGTCCATTTTATAATAATACTGTCGCCTCGCGTAAAAAGCCCGAAGGATTCAGGATCAAAATCGCCATCCCGGCGTTCTGCCCGTTGCAGAGGAAACTCAAATTCCTTACCGTCAAAAATGGCATCATCGGTCACGGAGGTAAAGGGCGGTATGAGAGGACCTCCGGCAGACCCGGTTAAATAGCGGTAATAATTGGTCACTCCTGCAGGGTCTGAAATCTTTACATTGAGCTCAGCCAGACTGTCGCTAGGTTCACCGGGAGGCTCACTCCATTTAAAATCAAATAAACCTACATAGGGAGGTATCGTGGTCAAGGCAGAAAGCTGTTTACCTTCTGCCATAACGGTAAGTTTGTACGTTCTGCCCACCTCTCTTTTTAGCTGATCAAGAATATCTACATAAATACAAATGTCAATGGCCGATGAGTCGGGCTCAAATCCAAGGGTCCGGTACACTTCTGCTTTGATATTGTCAGGAAGGTTGGATAGGCAAAGTTCGCTTAGCTGCACGTCCTTGTTACCATCATTGACAGAAACGGAAGCTCCTTTGATAAAAAGTTCTGCAAATTTGTCGGCATTTACTGTAGAAATGAAAGGTATACTTTTCGATATGATGACATAGGTAGGATTGGCACCCGGACCGGCCTCAATGTATCCCTCGACTACAATTTCCTGAGCCGACACTTCGGTTTCAGGGACAAATGGCTCCTCACATCCTGACATCAAAAGGGTCAAGCCCAAAATCAGGACAAAACAACATTGTTTTATAATCATTTTTGGTTCCATTTAAAATTATAGGTTATACTCGGTATAATGGGAAATATGGTGATTTTGCTGCCCTTGATGGTTGTAGACCCGGTTTGAAAATCGGTCTCGGTATCAAAATTGACAAAAAACGGATTTTTGCGGTTGTAAGTGTTGTACAATGAAAAAGTCCAGCTGCCAGAATATTTTTTCTTTGAATAAGGCTTGGGCGTGTACGTTGCCGAAAGGTCTAGCCTGTGATAAGGGTCCAGCCGGGCACTGTTTCTCGGGCCGTAAAAGAGATTTAGGTTTTGGTCCACAAAGAAAAATCCTCTCACCGGCGTGTACAGTTTGCCTGTGCCATAAATAAAGATGGCGCCCAGGTCCCACTTTTTGGAGATTTTATAATTGGCGACCACAGACAGGTCATGTGGCCTGTCATAAACTGCCGGATACCACCTTCCACCTTCGATATCAGAAAATGAGCGTAGTGTTCGTGACAGGGTGTAACCTATCCAGCCGTTGAGCCTGCCTCGTGACTTTTTTACAAAAAACTCAGCTCCATAAGCCTTGCCTTTGCCAAAAACAAATTCGTCCTCCACTTCCTTGCTGATGTCGTTTACATAATTGTCGGCATAGTCTATCTGATTGCGAAGGTCCTTGTAATAGACCTCAAATGATGTTTCGATTTCGTCATTGTTCCAGTTTTTAAATATGCCGGCAGCATACTGAATTCCACGCTGCGGTTTGACTACTTCTGTACTTGGCACCCAGATATCAGCAGGAAGGGTACTCGACGAGTTGCTGACCAGATGCAGGTATTGGGTGGTTATTGCCATGCCCGATTTAAAACTCAGATCAGAGGCCAACCTTAGATTTATACTCAGACGGGGCTCGATGCCGCTGTAAAACTTAACAGATTCGAAGGTGCCAAACTCCTGGCCCGTCAGTTTGGAAGTATAAGGGCCGACTTGCTGAAAACCACTGAGCCTTATACCCGCATTGACCGAAAGGTCCTTTGTAGCCTTAAATTCATCCGTAAAATAAAGGCCGATTTCATTGGCATATTTTTCTTTGAAGTTTGTGGCAAAGTTGACTTCACCGTTGGTGGCACTGGCTGTATTGGGAGTCAGCGTATGAAAAGTATAGTTGACACCGTATTTGAGCACATTGCGGTTGCCAGGATAGTTTTCAAAATCGATTTTCAGATTCCAGTCTCTGATGCCTGAGTGCAACTTAAAAACAAAATCATCTTGCCCACCATTAAACCTGAATCGATAATCATTGTACACGGCAGAAACATTCATGAACATCTTGTCATTAAAAAGATGGTTCCACCTCAAGGTAGCAGTCTTATTGCCATAAGGTAAATCAAATGCAAAATCCCTGCCCGGCTGTCTGAATTTAAATACGTCATTTCCAAAATAGCCGCTGAAGTAAAGCCTGTTTCTGTCAGAAAATGTGTAATTCCACTTCGTATTCAGGTCGTAAAAATAATAGTTGGTTCCCTCGAAATTGGTGCCTTTTAGGGCGGGCTGTACGAGGTCAACCACATAGGTCCTCCTGCCTGAAATGATAAACGAACTTTTGTCTTTTACAATGGGCCCTTGTACAGTCAACCGTGAAGATACGAGTCCAATGCCGCCTTCAACCTCGAAGTGTTTGTTGTTGCCCTCTTTCATCTGGATGTCCAGCACCGAAGACAGTCTTCCTCCATAATTGGCGGGCATATTGCCCTTTATAAGGATAGTGTTTTTAATCGCATCCGAATTGAAAACCGAAAAGAACCCGAGCATGTGTCCGGCATTGTACACCACAGCTTCGTCGAGAAGCACGAGATTTTGGTCTGGGCCACCACCTCTGACATAAAATCCGGCATTGCCCTCGCCTGACGACAACACCCC
Source organism: Bacteroidota bacterium (assembly GCA_029573365.1). Taxonomy (GTDB): domain Bacteria; phylum Bacteroidota; class Bacteroidia; order Chitinophagales; family Saprospiraceae; genus OLB9. The sequence continues at coordinate 4,245 of JAKQGD010000484.1, forward strand.
CGGCAAAAGTTGTATGGTTTTAAGCACATCTACTTCTCCAAAAATAGCCGGTAGTTTCTTGATGTTTTCTACGGGGAGTTCTACCGTGCCCATCTGAGTACCTTCGACGTTGAGTTTCTGCTTATCTCGTTCAGCAGATATGACCACTTCTTCTATGACAACACCTTCGTCGAGAGTGATGTTTTGGGTGTAATTGGAGGTGAGTGTAAGGTCGAGGTACTTATCTTTGTAACCGAGGTAGGAATAAACAAGCCTGTAAGTACCGGCCTCCAGCGTTAGGCTGTAGAAGCCGTAAGTGTTGGTGGTGGCTCCCTGTGCCGCATTGCCGGTATTTATGACATTGGCACCTATGAGGGTCTCGCCACTGGCTGCATCACGTACATACCCACTGACTGTGTATTTAACCTGGGCGTTCAAACCACTAATTCCCGTCAACAGCAAAACCAGATTTATCAGAGTCTTTTTTGCAACACGGCCCAATGCTAGTCTCATATAAAAAAGTCAAATATTTTGTAAAAGTCCAGGTATAACGCTAATAAGTCAAATTTGCTTACACAAAAGGACTATTTTTAGATATACACTTAAAATGGGACGATAAACAGCCGTATTAATTGCTGATGGCAGACCCGTTTTTACCCTAAATTCTCATACTCAAATGACAAAGTCTCCCACTCTACCAACTTTGAATCCAGGGCATCTTTCATCTGCACGTATTTTTTATTAGTCTCAGCAAAATGCGGGTCCATGTAAAAATTAGGGTCTGAAAGCCTGGTCTCCAGCAGGGCCATGTCGTTTTCCAGCTTGCCAATCTCCCTCTCTAGAGACTGAATTTGTTTCTTAAGCTTTCTGCTCTCCTCGGTCTCAGGTTTCTTGGGCTGCGTGTCTACCTCCTTTGCGGGTGTTTTTTCCTTTTGGGTGTCAATCTCCCTCATGTCACTGAGCTTTCTTTTTTCAAGAAAATACTCTATATCGCCGAGGTATTCGCGTACCGAACCATCCTTAAACTCATAAACTTTATTGGTCAATCCAGCCAGAAATTCCCTGTCGTGAGAGATAACGAGGAGGGTGCCTTCGAAATCCATCAGGGCATTTTTTAGTATCTCTTTGCTAAAAATATCAAGGTGGTTTGTGGGTTCGTCTAGAATCAGGAAGTTGCACGGTCTCATGATGAGAGATGCCATGGCCAGCCTGGCCCTTTCGCCACCACTGAGTACGGTTACTTTTTTATCTACGTCGCCCCCGGAAAAAAGGAACGATCCGAGGATGTTTCTGATACGGGGCCTCATTTCTTCCGGAGCCTTTTCTTCCATGGTCTCCAGCACGGTTTGACTCAGATCCAGGAGGTCTGACTGATTCTGGGCATAGTATGACATGGCCAGATTGGAACCGGCGATGACTTCCCCTGATGTAGCAGTCAGAACACCGGCCATGATTTTTGCCATGGTGGTTTTTCCCTGACCGTTTTGGCCTACAAAAGCCACCCTTTCGCCCCGCTCTATGGTCATATTGATGTTTCTGAATACATTCTTATCTCCAAACGACTTTGTCAGGTCAGCCACTCGGATGACATCCCTGCCAGAACGTGGCACTTCTGCAAAACGGATTTTCATGGCTTTTAATGATTCGACAGGCATGTCGATTCTGTCTACCTTGTCGAGAAGTTTCTGCATACTTTGGGCCATCTTGGTTTTATTGGCCTTTGCCATAAAACGATTGATGGTTTTTTCCTTTTGGGCTATGTCCCTCTGCTGGTTTTCATAAGCCGCAATTTGTATTGTCTTTTGTTTTTCCTTTTCTTCCAGAAACTTGTTATATCTCAGTCTGTAATCTGAGATGCGACCGTTTTCTACTTCAATGATGCGGTTGC
>JAKQGD010000486.1 GCA_029573365.1 Bacteroidota bacterium
CCTTCAATATCTCTTTGGGAAGCTTTTCGGCAAGACGGAACGAGTTCTCCACATCCGTATGGAAAGAACCTAAATTCCGGTTGTTAACACCAATCATATCCACGTAAGGATTCAAGTGATCCAGTTCGCTTTCGCTGTGTATCTCCAGTAACACCTCCAAAGAAAGCACGTGGGCTGTTTCAGCCAGACTAAGACATTCTTCGGGAGTAAGGCAAGCCGCTATAAGTAACACCGCATCGGCACCCATCGCTCTGGCCTGATACAACTGATAGCTGCTGATAATAAAATCCTTGCGAAGTAAAGGCAAGTCAACCACCTTTCGCGCATTGGCCAGATCGCCCAGCGAACCACCAAAGAAATGGCTGTCTGTCAGCACCGAGCAAGCCGAAGCACCATTCTTTTCATAAGCAGGAAGCACCTCTCTTACGTTAGCGCCGGGATGCAACCAACCTTTGGAAGGCGATTTGCGTTTAAACTCGGCTATGATGCCGCCGAACGGCTCACGGCGTATAGACTCCGAAAAAGATCTCACTCTGGAGCTAAATCCCGGTTTGTCCATCAGTTCTTTTTCGGAAACGGCAACTTTACGCACCGATACCTCTTCCTTTTTTCTGTCCACTATCTTTTGCAGAATGTCCACTTGCTGTTTAGTTTAGGCTTAGTAATCGATTAAACGCCTTCCTTGCCCTGCCGCTTTCCAGGCTTTCACGGGCCTCAGCCACACAGTCGACTATGCTTTTGGCAGGGTCAAAACATCGGATGCCCAGGGCAGCATTGGCACAAACCACACTGGTTTGGGCTCTGGTACCATTGTTTTCCAGCACAGATTTAAAAATCCCGGCGGCCTCTTCTACACTTTCGCCTCCAAAAATCTCTTCATGTTTGCAGGGCTCCATTCCAAACCATTGCGGATCGACCAGCAACTCATCATCATTGGTTATAATTTTAGTGTTTTTGGTCAACGATACCTCGTCATATCCGTCGATAGCATGTATAATACAGTAACTTTTGTCTGTTTCCTGATAAATGAAATGGTAAAGGCGTGCCAGTTTGAGCGAAAATACGCCCACACACTGACATGACGGTCTGGCGGGATTAACCATTGGCCCCAGCATATTAAAAAAGGTCTTTACACCCAGTTCTCTGCGGATTGGTCCCACGGATTTAAGGGCAGGGTGGAAGAGAGGTGCGTGCAAAAAACAGATATTGGCTCCGTCCATCTGTCGCCTGAGGATATCGTTATCATTAGTAAAGCTATACCCAAAATGCTCCAGTACATTGGACGAACCACTGACCGAGGATACGCCATAGTTGCCGTGTTTGGCCACTTTGTATCCTGCTCCCGCCACTACAAACGAAGCCAGCGTCGAAATGTTGAATGTATTTTTGCTGTCTCCTCCTGTGCCGCACATGTCTATGGATCGAAAGTCACCTAAATCAGCAGGTACACAGAGGTCCAGCAAAGCATCCCTGAATCCTGCCAGTTCCTCCACAGAAATGTTACGCATGAGGTACACACTTATAAAAGCTGCCAGCTGCGAGGTGTTGTATTTATTTTCTGATATGTTGATCAGTACTTCTCTGGCCTGGTCGCGGGTGAGTTTCTGATGATCGAAGAGTTGGTTAAGTATCTGTTTCATGCTGTATCGTGGGGTCAGAGGTTCAGAAAATTAGCAAGCATCCTGTTGCCTTCCGGCGTCATGATGGATTCTGGATGGAACTGTACGCCATAAACGTGGAGGCTGACATGACGTGCTGCCATGATTTCGCCTTCCGCATCGGTGGCTGTAACAAGTAGGCTTTCGGAGACCGACTTTTTGTTTATCACCCACGAATGATACCTGCCAGCTTCAAACTGATCAGGCACACCACTAAGTATTGGGTCATCTGTTCCGGTCTTGAAGATGGTGGTCTTCATGCCATGGAAGACCTTGTTGAGATTGAGCAGGCTGCCCCCGTACACTTCGCCGATGGCCTGCAGTCCAAGACAAACTCCCAATATTTTTTTACTTGCCCCATAGGTCCTGATGACGTCCTTAAGAAGTCCTGCCTCGTCAGGGATGCCGGGTCCCGGAGACAGGATGATGTGCTCATATTTTCTAAGATCATCCATATTGAATCCGTCATTTTTTACCACATCGGGTTCCCTGCCCGTGACATCGTAGACGAGGTGTACCAGGTTGTAGGTAAAGGAGTCGTAATTGTCTATGATCACTGTTTGCATCGCATATAATTATGTGTGATATTATAATTTTTCGCTGGCAAGCAAGGCTTTGTTGAGGGCTGCCAGTTTATTGCCCACTTCCTGTTTTTCGTTTTCGGCTACACTGTCCATAACGATACCGGCCCCGGCCTGGTAGTACAGGGTGTGCTGCATGCTTAGAAATGAACGTATGATGATGGCGTGGTTGAGGTCGCCGTTTAGGTGTATCATACCTAAACCTCCTCCGTAAAAAGCCCTTGCTGTGGGCTCCAGTCTGTCTATAATCTGCAGGGCCTTGTGTTTTGGGGCTCCTGAGAGGGTACCTGCCGGAAAAGTATCAGCAAAAACCCTGTATGCCGATACTCCCTCTCTGAGTCTTCCGGTGACACGGGATACCAGGTGTATTACATGGCTGAAAAACTGCACTTCGCGGTAGCTTGCCACCTTGACATCGCGGCAGTTTTTACTCAGGTCATTGCGGGCAAGGTCTACCAGCATGATGTGTTCTGCGTTTTCCTTGGGGTCTTCCAGGAGTTTTTCTGCCAGAGACTGGTCCTGCCTGTCGTCTCCCGTACGTCTGAAAGTGCCTGCGATGGGGTGGATCTCTGCCATTTGCCCGCTTACGATCATCTGTGCTTCCGGCGAAGAGCCAAAAATCCTGAAGTCACTGTAATCGTAATAAAACAGGTATGGGCTGGGATTGACCGATCTGAGGGCACGGTATACATTAAATTCATCGCCCCTGAAAGATCTTGAATACCTCCTTGACAATACCATCTGGAATACGTCACCTCTGGCACAGTGGTGCCTCGCCTGGCCAACCATGGCCATATAATCATCATCTGTCATGTTTTGTTGCTCATCACCTATGAGGTGGAAGCCATAGGTCTGATGATCCTGGCGGCTGATAATGCTCAGTATGTGTGGCAGGGTGACCTCACTGCCTTCAGGCACATGCTCCACTAAAAAAAGCTCCTCATAGAAATGATCAAACACCACCAGGTATCGGAAAAAGTCGTATCTCAGTCCGGGAATCGCATATCCAGGCTTTTCGGTATTGAAAGCAATGTGTTCAAATTCGCTGACCATATCAAATCCTGTGTAGCCAAAAATGCCGCTGAATCTGCCTGCATTTTCTTCCATCGGACTTGTCTTTACCATCGATAAAAATTTGTCAACAGCCCTCACCGCATCCTTTGCAAAATCTGAAACGGATGAGGAGTCCATGTGATTATGGAGCAGATAATCCTTGTCTATGCAGCTAAGGGTAAGCAGGGGATCAAAACATATAAATGACTGGCTGTCTTCTCGGCTGGAATAGTCTGAGCTTTCGAGCAATAGAATCTCCGGAAAATGTTCCCTGAGCTTCAGAAAAACACTCACCGGTGTGGTTAGGTCCGACAGTAGTTTCTGGATGTGGGTATGAAAACGAAGCATGGATTGCCGTTTAATAGTTACTTGAATAAAAAAACAAAAGCGGCCTACCAGGAATCTGATAAGCCGCTTTTTATTGTAAATACTCGCTGATGCTGGGCTATAAGACTCCCGGTCGGAATTCCGATTGCTGCCACCACCAGTTTGTATTTATAAGATTCATTTATAACAATTCTACGGCAAAGAAAAGCATATAGTTTTTAATTGAGAAGAATCATGTGGATATTTTTTTTTCGGCTGCAGCCGAATACATTTGCTCAAATGAATACTTTTAGGAAAAATCTTGTCAAATTTACCACGGCAATCTTTTATAACCACACAAGTAAAAATAACCACGATGTCTTTTATGAAAATCGTTTTGAACTGTTGTTTTTTCATGACCGCAACACTGGCACTGACCGGTCAGGAGGTAAATCCTACACCGGCGGCTGAGCGTTCCACGGCGGAGGATCGTAAAAAGAGTTTTGAAGCTTCACTTTTCGCCCATGTAAAAAGTGAAAATATAGGTCCCACCATATTCAATGGAAGGGTAGCAGACCTCGATGTCAATCCCGCAGATCCTGCAGAGTTTTTTGTAGCTTATGCGTCAGGTGGCCTTTGGTATACACGCAACAACGGTACGACGTTTGTTCCACTTTTCCAAAACGAATCGGTCATTACCATCGGCGATATAGCCGTGGACTGGCCGAGCAAAACGATTTATCTGGGCTCGGGCGAGCAAAACTCCAGCCGTTCTTCCTATGCAGGTAACGGAATTTACAAAAGTACCGACCTTGGAAAAACATGGACCCATCTGGGCTTGGAGGAAACTCACCATATAAGCAGAGTTGTCATTCATCCCGGTGATCCCCAAAAAGTCTGGGTGGCTGCCCTCGGACATCTTTATTCTACCAATGCCGACAGAGGCGTATTTATGAGCAGTGACGGTGGCAGGTCGTGGACTAAAACCCTTTACGTCAACGACGATACCGGGGCCTCAGACCTGTTGATCCATCCTTCAAACCCTTCAGTCATGTACGCTGCTACCTGGCAAAGGACCCGGCGGGCCTGGAACTTTACAGAATCGGGGCCTGGAAGTGGTATTTACAGAAGTGTAGATGGAGGTAAATCCTGGGACCTGGTTTCTGCCTTATCTTCTGGTTTTGTCACCGGCGAAGGATGTGGCAGGATAGGTCTCGACATGACCACAGCCGATGGCAAGGATTACCTTTATGCCATCGTCGACAACAATAACCGGAGGCCTAAGGACACAGTCAAAAAAACTCCCCGGGGTCTGAACCGCGAAAAGCTCCTCTCCATGACCTTAGATGAATTTCTGAAAACGGATAAAAATGACCTGGAAGATTATCTTTCAGATGAGAATTTTCCGGAGAAATACAACGCAGATCTCGTGCGGTCCATGATTAGGGACGGAAAGCTGACACCCAAAGACGTCGCCACCTACAATGACAATGCCAATACCGCTCTTTTTGATACACCGGTCACCGGAGCGGAAGTCTACCTGACAACAGATGATGGCAAGTCCTGGAACCGAACACACAGGACGTACCTTGATGATGTTTATTTTACATATGGTTATTATTTTGGACAGATCAGAGTGGCTCCCGGAAATCCATCCAGACTTTATATCTTTGGAGTACCTATACTGACTTCTGATGACGGTGGAGACACGTGGTCCAATATAGATGCCGAAAATGTCCATGGTGATCACCATGCCCTTTGGGTCAACCCATCAAAACCCGGCCATATCATCCTGGGCAATGACGGC
>JAKQGD010000497.1 GCA_029573365.1 Bacteroidota bacterium
GGTCGGTAATGGTAATAGTCGTACCCTCTAACGGCAGCTTGCCTATTTTGGTAAATGTAAAGACATCCAGAAGCATCATATCGGTGCTGAGATACATCTTTTTGACGATGCTTTCTGATTTTTCGGCACCAATCGTAGAGAGAGTAAGAGTGTCAGGGTAATAATTTTCTCTTTGGGCGATGATCAGATAATTTTTATCCTCCGTCAGCGGAAACTTGTGCTCGTTGCCATCGTCATTTCTAAACCTGCCAATCTCCGCCCCTGTGTCCTGATCTATAAGGATAACAGTGGCATTTTTTAGTGGCCTGCCTGTTACCTTGTCATAAGTAAGGGCATTGAGGTCCAGCTCGAGTTTTATGATGTCCATCTTATAAATGTCGTAGCAGCAGGACTCGAAATAGTCATCAAGGTACAGTGAACCCTTACGGTTTGACGAGAAATACGCCTGGGAGCCATCTGATGTTTCGTAGTAATAGATGTCGTTGTAACTGCTGTTTAGTGGGGTCCCCCCATGTACTACGCTACCAAAGCCATTACCGGTTTTAGACGACTTATAGACATCATAACCACCCATACCTTCCCTGCCGTCAGAACTAAAAAACAGGAAGCCGGTACCTTTGTTGTAAAAAGGTGTGATTTCATTGTCCGGAGTATTTACTTCACGCAAGTTTACAGGCTCAGAAAAACCAAATTTTGCGTCAAGCAGACTGTACCATATATCAAGTCCCCCAGCCCCACCTTTTCGGTCAGAGACAAAAAACATCATTTCCCTGCCTGTCTGCGGGTCAGTGGAGATATGAGGATGGGTATTTGTAGTGTTGGGTATATTGACAGGATCAGGCAGCTTTACCTCATCAGATAGGGTGCCATCCGGCCCAAGTTTTGCCCTGAAGATCTGGCATCTGATGTCAGAACCATTGATATAGTCACATACTGTGTAATAAATCAGAGAGCCGTCGGCTGAAAGTGCAGCATTAGATACAAGGTTGTCTCTCAAATTTGCTACTCCCGGCACTGGGGCTACCGTACTGTCTTTAGACTGTTTAAGGATCTTGCTGATTTCCCTGGCCGGCAGCTGCTGAGGCTTTTCCTCTCGGTATCTCATGGAAGCAAAATAAAGCTCGTCACGGATGATACTCCCGGCCACTTCAGAAGAGGGGGTATTGACATCGTTACCGAGTTTTTCCAGTTTTACATTTTTTTTGGGTTTGGCGGTCAGTGTTTTGGCATAAGCCACTGATGCTTTTTCTTTCCTTGCTCTTGAGGCCATTAAAGTATCAAGTCCTCCGTATTCCGAAAGGTAAAGATCATAATACCTGTCAGCTGCCTCATACTCGCCTGTGTGCTGTTTCATGCTTGCAAGCCAGAAAACTGCGTCTGGATGTGTATCATCGTTTAGGCTGTCGATCAAGTAGCTGTATTTTTCGGCGGCTCTGCTGTAAGAATTAAATTTTCGTGCCGCTTCTGCCGACTTATAAAGTATGTCTTTGTCGTCCTTGTCAAATTCAAGTACTTCATTGTAATACAAAAGAGCTCCATAATAATTCTTATCGGCAAATTCCTTTTCAGCCGCTTCGATGTATTTTCTTTTCGAGGGAGACTGTGCAGGCAGTATCATCTGGTAGCAGACCATTACTGCAGCCAGCAACATTAATTTTATAATTGTATGTTTCATTGTCTGCCTGGTTTTAATAGATTGGACACACTTTGACATCACGCAGTTTTGGAACATTGGCTATGATGTACCGGACATGAATCTCAGGGCCTCCTCTACGGGAACCGACGGTCTGATTGTACGTATTGGTGTCTATGTCATAACTGAAGCCTGCGTAGATATTGTTAATCTGAACCGCAACTGTTGGGATGTAAGATCCTGCTGTCCTGTAACCTAGACCGGCATGTAACTGATACTCCTTCCCTCTTTTCTGGTTTATATAAATTTTAAACAAACCTCCGATGACAGTTTCATTATACTTGTCCTGAATCTGATGCAACCCATGAAGCTGCAGATCGAGCATATCTATCAGTTTTACTTGCCCTACTGCCGAGAGGGACAGTCTTTGAGGGAGGACAGCCTTGTCGTTGTCATAATAGGCTACCCTTGGCTTAATCAGATGTAGTATTCCCGCACCAATATCCGCAAAGGTCCTTTTATCCTTCTGATATCGGTAATTGAGCCCCAAGCCCGTTTCGAAGAAATTGATTCTCTCAAAATTCTGAAAGAGTTCTCCTGAGGGCAGGCTGCCGTTGTAGGCATCTCCGTCCCATTGTTTGTCCCATGTGAGGGTCTGAGTGTTGAAGCCCCGGGAAGCAAAACCAAGCGTAATGCCTGCACTGACAATATGTTTTGGTGTAAGGAGCCGGTGGTATGCACCATTGACCGAAAGTGATGTCAGATTCAGGTCAGAATCTCCCTGACGGTCGTGATTGAGGCTGGCACCAGCCCCAATAAAATGATTGTCACCTTTGAGGACGTACAATTTACGGTCATATGCCCCGCTAAAGGTAAACCACGGAACCGGCACGAACCGCCACTGATCTCTCAGAGAGGCCACAAACCTGTGGTCACCGGCAAACATACCTGTAAGAGCTGGATTTATGTTTTGGGGAGAGTTGTAAAACTGACTGTAATGCAAATCCTGGGCATGGATGGCTCCACCCCAAAAAAAACAAACAGCCAGGATAAAAATCTGGGTCAGTCTACGGCCGTTTTTCATGTCCGGAATTTATATGAAAAAATTTTAGTATATGTTATATTATACATATCATTAAGTTATACCACTATTGCAAAATGTAAAACATTTGCATTATTATAACACAAAAATCATACTAAACATTTCGAACTCAGGCAAATATCACCTGATATCAAAAGCAATACTGCTTACGGATTGGCCTGTTTCGTCTTGAATAGTCTGCTCGAGAATCATCTCCCCGGCAAACGGCTCCCTTAGTACTTCGTCGAGTTTTTTTATAGAACAATAGGGGACATTTATTGTTCCTAGAAGCTTATCAATCTCTTCAAATGTCAGACTGCCAAAAGACTGTTGCAATGTGCCGCACATTTCATAACGGAATTCCACCCTCCGGGAATTAAATTCAAAATTGGGGTTTATTGGCACATCAGGCATCAGGGTTTTCCATAGTTTTTTAAATTGTTCATCGCTGCCGACAGCAAGCATAAAAACTGTGCCATCTGCTGCACAGAACAGATCCCCATAGGGAGCAATATTGGGATGCAAGGTACCAATAGGGCCTGCGACCTTATTATTCATTAAAAAATTTGAAGCCTGGTTAGCCAGCCCAGAGATACCGCTCTTATAAAGTGACACGTGGATTTCACTGCCTTTGCCGGTTAGGACCTTTTTAGTCATAGCGATCAGGATGCTTTCCTTGAGCTGGTGCGAAGCAAAGATATCTATGATGGCGACGGGTATCTTTGACAGGTGGTTTTTGTCTGTGCCTGTCATGCTAATCCACCCTGTTTCTCCCTGCATGACGAGGTCGTACCCTGGCCTTGGGTCATCAAAACTATAGGCACTAAGCTGAGCAAATATCAATGAAGGGTATTTCCTGACCACCTCATGCGGCAAAAAACCTAGTTTTTCGGCAACTTTTTTTTGAAAATTAGATATGACTATATCACTGGAGGCCAGCAGTTCCTCTGCTTTTTGTCTGTCCTCCCTTAGAGTTAGGTCCAGCAGCATGACTTGCTTACCGTAATTGGCACTGAAGTAGTAAGCCGAAAATTTGTGTTCCTGATTTTCGCCCGGCAGCTTCCATTGGCGGGTGGCGTCACCGCCAGTAAGTTTATTTTCTATTTTAATAACCGTTGCACCCAGCTCCGCAAAAAAGGATGCTGTCAATGGGCCCGCAAGGATGTTGGAAATATCCAGGACTTTTAACCCCTTAAAAGGATTTTTACTTCGGTGAATGTCTGGCAGGTTCATAAAAATTTAGGCGAAACAGATGCTTCTTTACTTCCTTCCGCATATAAATAGAAGCCCTCCCCCGACTTTTTACCGAGCTTGCCGGCATTGACCATGTTAACCAGGAGTGGACACGGAGCGTATTTCTGGTTGCCCAGCCCGGCATACATGATATTAAGTATAGACATACACACATCAAGACCTATAAAATCAGCAAGGGCCAGGGGACCCATAGGATGTGCCATACCAAGCCTCATGACCGTATCTATTTCATTGACGCCGGCCACACCTTCGTACAGGGTATATATGGCTTCATTGATCATTGGCATCAGGATCCGGTTGGCAACAAATCCGGGATAGTCATTGACCTCAACAGGCTCTTTTGCCAGGTTTCGCGACAGGCTCATGACAGCTTCGCAGGTTTCGTCAGAAGTGGCGTACCCTCTTATGACTTCTACCAGCTTCATCACAGGCACGGGATTCATAAAATGCATGCCTATCACCCTGGAAGGGTCAGAAGTAACAGCAGCCAATGAAGTGATGGATATAGACGATGTATTGGTCGCCAGGATGGTATGGCCCGGACATGACTTGTCGACCTGAATAAAGATTTTTTTCTTAAGTTCTATATTTTCGGTAGCTGCTTCAACCACCAAATCCGCTGATCCAACGGCCTGAGCAGTGTCGGTAAGTACCTTAATCCTGTTCATAGCCAGATCAGAGGCCTCCTGGCTGACTAGTTCCTTTTTGACCATACGGTCCAGATTTGTCCTGATTGTTTTCATCGCCTTTCCAAGAGCATCTTCCGAAATATCGCATAGCACTACGTCGTAATTGTTCATGGCAAACACCTGAGCTATCCCATTGCCCATAGTGCCCGCTCCTATGACGGTTACGTTTTTTATTTGCATGGATTTTTGTTGTGGTTAGGTAAAAAGATGGTGCAAAGATACTCAGCGAAGACATTATTTTATCAAAAGCAGGCATCCAACAATGTTAAATATTATGAAAAACTAAATGATTAAAGCACTAACTTTGCGGTTTTTGTACCATTTAGAAATAATCATTTTCTGATATGTTTATTGTGGCGGAAAGCGGGTCGACCAAGACAGACTGGGTTGTAACAGACAACAACCTAGTGGAAACCTGTTTCAGGACCGAAGGCATCAATCCGTCCGTGCACAAGGTATTCCCTGATCTCTCAGAGGTTCCCGGCCTGTGTGAGTTGCTGCGTGCTTCGCAATATCTGTATTTTTACGGGGCGGGGGTGTCAGAGGCATCAGGCAAAGAAAGACTAAGGGATTATTTCACTTCGTATGGTTTTTCCGGTCAGTTGTATGCTGAAGGAGATATGCTCGGGGCAGCCAGGGCCTGTTGTGGCCATGAGCCGGGTATAGTCTGCATTCTGGGCACAGGGTCCAACTCCTGCATCTATGATGGTACTCGCATAGCATATGCACTGCCCTCTCTGGGATTTATACTCGGTGACGAAGGTGGCGGTGTCCATTTAGGAAAAGAGATACTGCGGTCCTATTACTACAAACAAATGCCTGCTGATATAAGTGAAAAGTTTGTTTCAAAATATAATCCCCGCATAGAGGAGCTTATCAAACGGATATATCTGGAGCCGGCCCCCAACAGATATATTGCCTCTTTTTCTGATTTCCTTTCGGAAATAGAGGGAGGCTGGAAAACTGAAACCTTAACCCGGGTGTTTAGAGATTTTGTGACAACAAGGATTCTTTGTTATCCGGAACACCGTGATTACAAAATTCATTTTGTAGGTTCTGTGGCACATTATTTTAAAAATGAACTGACTGAGGTACTTTCGCATGCAGGCCTCTTTCCCGGCAAAATTATACTAAAACCCATAGATCAATTAATTAGGTATCATCACAACAACAAAACAAATGAGTAATATTAAACGAATTGCTGTTTTTACATCGGGAGGCGATGCCCCCGGAATGAATGCCGCCATAAGGGCCGTAGTCAGGACTGCAGTATATCACGATCTTTTTGTTTACGGTATTCAGAGAGGCTATGACGGTATGGTAAAAGGCGACATCGTAAGACTGGATGTCACGGACGTAGCAAACATCATACAGCGAGGCGGAACCATACTTAAGACGGCCCGAAGTGAGACATTCAGGACCAAAGAGGGCCGAAAACTTGCCTACGAAAATCTTGTGGCACATGACATAGACGGCGTGGTGGCTATAGGAGGTGATGGCACATATACAGGAGCTGATGTGTTTATGAGCGAATACAATATACCCTTCGTGGGCCTGCCCGGAACCATAGACAACGATATTTTTGGCACTGATTATACGATAGGTTTTGATACCGCCATCAATACAGCTGTGGAGGCGGTAGATAAAATAAGGGATACGGCAGATTCGCACAACAGGCTGTTCTTTGTAGAAGTTATGGGCAGACATGCCGGCTTTATAGCCCTACATACCGGCATAGGAAGCGGTGCAGGAGCCATCTTTCTGCCTGAAATAGATACCTCTATAGAGGAACTCTCAGAATTTCTGAGGAAATCGGTCAAGAGGCAAAAACTCTTCAACCTGGTCATTGTCGCCGAAGGAAATAAAAATGGTGACGCTAATGCCATAGCTTATCAGATCAAGCAAC
>JAKQGD010000502.1 GCA_029573365.1 Bacteroidota bacterium
GCATCCTGGACCAACACGGAGTCAGCTATACCAACGGCTGGGCAGGTTACGGTGTTGTAGGGGAGATACCCGGCCTCGATACATCAAAAGTAGTAGCCCTGAGAGCAGATATAGATGCTCTGCCTATCCACGAAGACAGTGACAAACCTTACAAATCACAGGTAGAGGGGGTTATGCACGCCTGCGGCCATGATGTACATACAGCCTCTCTTTTGGGTGCGGCCATCCTGTTAAATGAATTGAAAGACCAGTTGCCGTATACCATAAGACTCATTTTCCAACCTGGTGAAGAAAAACTTCCCGGTGGTGCCAGCCTCATGATAGGCGAAGGTGTATTGAGAAATCCCGAGCCAGTGTGTATCATCGGCCAGCATGTTTATCCTCTGATGGAAGCTGGCAGGACAGGTGTCAGGTCAGGTCTGTACATGGCTTCGGCTGACGAGCTTTATTTAACGGTACATGGCAGGGGAGGGCACGCTGCAGCACCTCACAGATGTACAGATACCATATTGGCGGCAAGCCAGATCGTTGTCAACCTCCATCAGATGGTCTCCAGAAAGATAGACCCTACAGTCAGTGCCGTACTCAGCATAGGCAAAATAAACTCCGAAGGTGGTGCCACCAACGTCCTGCCAAATGAAGTGAAGCTCGAAGGTACGTTCAGGTGTATGGATGAAAACTGGAGGGCCACTGCTCACCAACTCATCAGGGAGATAGCCGAAAATACTGCGGGCATCTTTGGGGCAACCTGCGAAGTCAATATCCAGCATGGTTATCCCTGCCTGATTAACAACGAAGATTTGACCGGCAAGGTCAGAGGACTTATGGAACAATACCTCGGCAGCGATCAGGTGGATGAAGTGCCTGCAAAGATGTCATCAGAAGATTTTGCTTTTTATTCACAACTGATACCAGCCTGTTTTTACAGATTGGGCACAGGAAACAAAGCCGCAAACATTACCGCTCATGTTCATACTTCCAACTTTGACATAGACGAATCGGCCCTTGAAACAGGTATAGGTATGATGGCCTGGCTGGCTGTAAATCAATGATTTGGAAGCTGTCTGATGACAATGATTTTATCGGTGTTCTGGTTTATTTTTCGACTTTCGTCAATGCAGATGCCGGGGATGGCTACTAGTTTTCCTCCTGATAGAATGACATAGGTTTGCTGCTTTTCGAAAAGGGACATTTTTCTGTCGGTGAGCACGTCCTGCACTTTTTTAGACTTTCCTCCCATTCCGTATGGACATATTCTGTCCCCTGGTTGCCATAGTCTGGCTTCAAAAGTATCTGCTGGATCGTTTACAGCGAGGTATTGAGTATTTTTTTCAAAGTCGGGCATGCCTTGAATTTCTCTGTATTCAACCTCAAATCTGGCCCTTCCCAGGGACAAAACGATGGGAGGATGGATGGGGATGCTGCCACTGCCACCGCCATCGGTTTTTACCGGCACTATGTCCAGTTTGCCTCTGTCAGCGAGGGCTCTGTGGCTTTGTGACATGAAGACCGCTCCAGCCACTTTCGTGGAATGACAGATTTCCCGGGCCTGTGCATGGTTAAACCCAAATGGTCTCAGCACGTGGAACATGAGATTGACGCCTATTTCTCCGGGAGGTAATTCATGCAAAGCCAGTGTCATACGTTCTGCATCAGTGATTATATGGATATCGGCCCATTGGCTGACAAGATAGTCCAGAAGTTCGCTGTCTGCAGTCAGGTTAGCCATAGTATGTGTAATGCCGGTTCTGATTCTGGGATCCACATCCTGCAGGAGGGGGAGCACTTCATTTCTGATTCTGTTTCTAACGTATTTGGGTGACAGATTTGAAGAGTCCTCTCTGTATGGAACCTTGTGTTCTGCGGCATAATGCCTGATTTCCTGTCTCGAAAGATGTAACATGGGCCTGACAATGTTGGCCATGGTAGTATGGATACCTTTAAGGCCGTGCAGTCCTGCTCCTCTGGTCAGGTTCATAAAAAAAGTCTCCACAGCATCGTCACGATGGTGGGCTGTAAGAATATAGCGGTATCCATGTTTTTGACACAATGATTGTAGCCACTCATAGCGGAGGTCACGGGCCATTTCCTGAAAATTGCCTGATTTTTGCCAGGTGTCAGGCATTACAGCCATAACCTCAAAAGGTATGGAGCGGGAAGAACAATAATCCACAACCAGGTACTGGTCTGCGTCGGACTCTGCACCCCTGAGTCCGTGATTGACGTGGGCCGCCATAACCTGAAAACCCGAATGCCAGAGAATATCCAGCAATACCATGGAATCCACTCCTCCGGATACGGCTACAAGCAGGCTGTCCTGACGGTTAAATAATTTTTCGTCACTTAAATATGATAAAAAGCCTTCAAGCATTACTTTTGTTGTGGTATAAATCACAAAGTAATGACAAATTTGACATTTTATAAAGTTTCCTTTTGGGGACTCATTTTGATGGGGGCGATGTTTTTTGCGTGTAAATCTGATAAAAAAGGAGCCATGACCGCCAAAACGACGCCGGAAATGCTGGCACTTGCGGGTGATTCCTACGCTATGCTCAACCAGGAATCACTGAGGCCCGGCGAGGTTACTTCTATGCGTAAAGTGGCCAATGACATCCTTGCCCACCGCATCAAGGAATCAGGCAGTAAGTCTTATACCATTGTTGACAAGGACATCTGGGTGTATGACGGAGTGGTTAAAAACAGCAAGATGACCATGGCTGATTCGCTTGGCGGCAGATGGATAGACTTTAAGGAAAATCTGACATACGAATACGGCAGTTATGATAAAAAAGAAGGCCAGGGGCGTTACACATATGATCTGGAAAAAGGCACGCTCCTGATGATGGATGACAACGAAGCCATAAAGCCGCAGGAATTTGAGGTAAAACTACGTGACGATATGATGGTCATCGTAGGCTTGTACACGTACGAAGACAATAATATGCAGGCCAAACTGACGCGACACCCTTCTTATCCCTCCAGAGCAGCAGGCAAATAACCACAGGATACACATACGTATGAGCAGAACCTTTCCCGAATGGGCTAAAAACGTCAATGTTTATGAGGTAAATATCCGTCAGTATACCGAGGAAGGAACCATTACGGCATTTGCCAACCACCTTCCCCGGCTCAGAGATATGGGAGTAGATGTCATCTGGCTGATGCCAATATTTCCCATAAGCAGGACAAAACGTAAAGGCAGCCTGGGTAGTTACTATGCAGTGTCTGATTTCAGGGCTGTCAATCCCGAGTTTGGCACCCTCACAGATATTAAAAAGCTCATAGATGAGATCCATGCTCTCGGTATGAAAGTGATACTGGACTGGGTACCCAACCACACAGGGTGGGATCACATCTGGATCACAGAGCACCCTGATTTTTATACCAAAAATGACCATAACGAAATTACGGACCCCAGAGACAACAACGGGCACCCTCTTGGATGGTCTGACGTAGCTGACCTTAATTATGACAACAGAAATCTGTGGCAAGCCATGCTTGAAGACATGCTTTTCTGGATAGGAAAGTACGCTGTCGATGGTTTCAGGATGGACATGGCCCTGCTTGTGCCTTTAAAATTCTGGCAGTGGTTAAGTTCACAATTAAAGAGCTTAAAACCCGACATTCTACTGCTTGCAGAGTCAGAAATGAAAGAACACCTCGACACAGGATGTTTTGACATAGTCTATTCATGGAAAATCCACCACGCCATGACG
>JAKQGD010000515.1 GCA_029573365.1 Bacteroidota bacterium
CGAAGTTATCCTGCAAAACAATACCATCCTTGTGTTTAAACCCAAATCAGGTTTTGTGGCCGGCCAGACCTACAAGGTAAACCTCAACCTCAAGTCCCTGGACAGTAAAAGATTTACCGAGGACCTATCTTATTACATCAAGACCTTTGCCCAGGATATGAAGGTCGAAAGGGAAGGCCTCATCATCAATGCCGACGGATCGGTTACCATGGTAGTTGTGGCACGCACTGCAGACATAGCCGACCCTGAAAAGCTGAAGTCTTGTTTTATCTCCGATGCTGACCACGTAGACATCATAGAGCGGACTGCAAATGAATACGAGCTTAATTTTAACTACAAACGTGGCATGAAAAAGGAATCTGCCATTAAGTATGATGGCAAAGTCATAGGTGCTGATGTCAGTGGCGGAGTAGCACTTTTTGACGTCAATCCTGATCAGTTTGGAGTAGTGTATTCGCATTATGACCTGGCAGAAAAAGCATTTAACATATATTTTTCTCAAAGGCTCAGTTCGCAGGCGGACCTCACGGGATTGGTGAGGGTCCAGGACCAGAATGCAAAGTATGCCGTCAACAACAACGTCCTCACGATTTACCTGGGAGATGTGAGAACACTGAGCATTGCCGTCATTAAAGTGGACAAAGGCATACGATCAGTAGAAAATAAAACTCTGCCTTCCGACTTTAATTTTGAGCTGCAGCTCAATGTCGATAAGCCTGATGCCCAGTTTGTAGACGAAGGCAATTATTTCCCTTCAGAAGGAGATTTCAGGATTCCGATACGCACCCGTGCCCTGGAAGCACTGAGGATTATGGTCATAGAGATCAAGCAGGAAAATGTAATGCATTATCTGGCCTGGAACTCTTTGGAAAATGCTGATTTTTATAATCTTAGGATGTATGGGCGGCCGGTATATGACCAGCTTGTGCCATTGACCGAAGGGGTGCGTGATGGCGAAGGATGGACCGTCCACGGCATAGACCTGACGTCCAGGATCAGGAAAAATCCGGGAAGCATTTATCACATCAGTCTCGATTTCGGACCTGAAAATACATCACTTTCGTGCAAGAAAAATCTTGCCAAATACGATATCCATTCTAAAATACCAGGGGAGGATTATTTCAAAACAAAGGAGAGTTATTACAATGACTATTATGAATACAATGAAGATTATGTATGGGAGGAAAACCAGGACCCTTGCAAGCTGTCATTTTACATAAACCGGTATCCTTCTAATAAGATATTTATCTGTTCAGATTTTTCCATTGTTGCAAAAAAAGCCGGCACCAACTTTCATTTTGCTGTTAACAAGTTGATGGACCTGGATGCAGTACCCGATGCGGAGCTCACTCTTTACAACCTGCAGGGGGAAAGCATCACTTCCGTCCGCACGACATCAGACGGAATGGCAGAAGCCATACGCCTCGGAGATGCTCCCGCGGTAGTAAAAATCAGTAAAAACAACCAGGTGACCTACCTTTCGCTTGACGAAAACCAAAGCAATTCATTGACGGAATTTGACGTTGCAGGAGAAAGGACAGAAACCGAAACCGAATTTTTTGCGTACACCGATCGGGATGTGTGGAGGCCCGGAGACAGCATTTTTGTGGACCTCATGGTCAATAAGTCGCAGAGTGACCTACCCAAAGGCCTGCCTGTAGTCATGACTTTTTACAATACCGAAAACCTGGTCATAGACGAGCAGGTGCAGCAGATAGACCTCGACAGAAAACTCATATACAATTTTACTGTACACACTCCGGCTGCTGCCAAAACCGGTACTTACAGGTGTATGTTTAGGGTGGGCCCCAAAACCATACGTAAAAACATCAGGGTAGAAACCATAAAGCCCAATACTGCCGAAACCACCTTTCAGTTTGACAACCTCAAAGACAACATAATTTACTCAGAAAATCTATCCGGATCACTGGCTGTAAAATACCTCACCGGTTTTGAAGTAGGCGAAGCCGGCGTAAAAGCCGTAGGGCTTGCCAGAAAAATATCCAATCCCTTCCCTGATTACAGCGATTATATGTTTGACATATACAACAATGAAGAACAGGAAAGTCAGTTTGACATCGTCGATGCCAAAACAAATGACAAAGGTGTGGTAAGTTTTCAGGGTGACCAGAACCTCAAACGTTACAATAGCCCTGTGCGGGTATCCGTAGAAACCGAGACAACCCTACCGGGCGGTGGCACCAACAAGGAGGGCAGCTCAGTCAAAGTCTTTCCATTCGAATCTTACATCGGGTCCAAGCGAAAGGAAGGTACAGGCTGGAACGGCAATCACACATTCACAGAATCCATAGAGGTAGGCCTCATACATCTGAATGACAGGGGAAAGGCTGATACCCGGCCGGCTAAAATATCGTATATCCTGCAGAAACACGTCAATTCGTGGTGGGTAGACAAATACACACTCAGGTCAAATGGCAACTTTGTTCAGTCCGATTATTGGCAAAATCAGGACGAAGGCTCGTTAACCATTACCGACAAAGGAAAATACGCCATCGCCAAAGGCAAACTTACCAAAGGAGCCTACAGGGTGACTTTTACCGATGATGCTTCAGGACATATGAGCCAGACTTATTTTACTGTGTATGATGGCAAGGAGACCATACCCGGCTCACAACCCTACATCATAGAATTACAAACAGACAAAGACAGATACAAGGCTGGCGAAACAGTAAACCTCAGATTCCCCCCCGTCAGCAAAGCAAGGGTGCTCATCAGCATAGAGCGGGGCAACAGAGTTATAAAACAAAGCTGGTTTGACCTGTCATCCACCAATACCAATATAAACCTTCCTACGGACGCCAGCTGGGCACCCAATGTCTACATACACGCCACAGTTATGCAGCCGTATAAGCAAAAAGAGAACGACCTGCCACTCAGAATGTACGGTATAAAACACATATTTATGGACGGGTCAGCCTCGGTGTTGATGCCCCTAGCCACCATTCCTGACAAAATGGAATCAGGAATGACATATACATTTGCCGTCTCCGAAAAAAACGGCAATGCCATGGAATACACCCTGGCTCTTGTAGATGAAGGTTTGCTAAATCTGACAGGTTATGCTACCCCTGATCCATCAAAACATTTTAACGGAAAGTTTCCACTGCTCGTCAGAACCTGGGACATATATCAATACCTTATTAATTATTTCAAGGGCAAATTTGCAGGCATCATCACCATAGGAGGGGACGACGCATATCATCCGGATGCCTTGCCTGAAATAAGCCGCTTTAAACCCGTGGCCATGCACCAGGGCTCATTTAAGCTTTCGGCCAACGGCAAAAACACACATAAAGTGACCATACCCAATTACGTAGGAAAAGTGAGGCTCATGATTGTAGCCTGTAGCGACAATAATTTTGGTAAACTGGAAAAACTCATACCTGTCAAAAATCCTCTCATGGTGCAGGCACAGTTTCCAAGGTCACTCAATGTTTCTGACAAACTGCAACTGCCCGTTACCGTACTCAGGGACGATCCATCGATATCAGCAGCAACCCTGTCTGCCGTTTCCGACCCTTCCATGGTTAAAGGGCTGAGTGCCAGCCGCAACATTTCTTTTACCGGTAAAAACCAGGTGCTAAACATCTATGATCTCGAGGTCCTTAATAAAACCGGAAAACTCAATGTGGAGATGAACGTCAGTGGCAACGGAAAGACTATGAAGGAAGCCACAGAAATCCTTGTCAACTATCCTAACTCATATGAATCCTCTGTAGCTGCCCAGATCATAGAGCCGGGAGGCACGGCGACCATTGCGGTAACGCCCAAAGGTTACAGAGAAGTATTCAGCTCAGGAGTCATGATCAGTGGACTCAAAGTGCC
This sequence comes from Bacteroidota bacterium, assembly GCA_029573365.1. Lineage (GTDB taxonomy): Bacteria > Bacteroidota > Bacteroidia > Chitinophagales > Saprospiraceae > OLB9. Next base: position 3,847 of record JAKQGD010000515.1, read on the forward strand.
CAATTTTACTAAATATGCTGATGAGCTTGTAGAATATCCTTATGGATGCCTGGAGCAAACCACTTCGGCGGGCTTTGCACAGCTGTATCTCGACAAAGTACTGTCTCTCGATCCTCAAAAAAACAGGATAAGGCTGGAAAATCTTCAGGCAACTATAAATAAGCTGTCAAGATTGCAGAATGCTAACGGGAAGTTCAACTATTGGGACAACAATTATTACCATTTCTGGTCCGACATTTATGCCGGCAATTTCCTGGTGGAGGCTCAGATGCTGGGATATCTCGGTAACAAATCCGATATGCTGACACAATGGCTTGAGGCACATTCCACTTCTGCCAACAATTGGGCTCTGGCCGAGGTATCCTCCACGTATGTGTATGAATCCGAAGTTCTGGCCCAGGCCTTCAGGCTATACGTCCTCGCTAAGGCTGGAAAACCTGCCAAATCTGCCATGAACAGGTTTGTCACAAGCCAAAAATCAATTAACTCGGTCACCTGGTGGCTTATGGCAGGTGCCTTCAAACTCAGTGGCTATGACTCCAAAGCAGACGAACTGGTGGCCAAAGCCGAAAATCTGCAAAAAGAATACAATCAGGAACGCAGTTATGGCACATTTGGTGATCAGGGCCGCGACTGGGCGATCATAGTGGACATCCTGAGCCATTTTGACAACCATAAAAAGAAGATGGAGGCCTACTACGATCAGATGGTTGATGTCATCAATAAATCATATTGGACAAGCACCCAGACCAAAGGCTTTGCTTTCATTTCTGCGTACCGCTATTTTGGCAAGTCTCTGGGTATTTCCAATACTGTCGAATACACCATGTCAGGATTGCCGGGGGGCAGTAAGTCGTACGTACATTCTGCCTTCGAGCCACGTTTGACATCGTTCACAACATCTTCTTTTGACAAAAAGATAACGGTACGAAATACAGGCAAGGGAAAGTTGTATCTTTATCAGACGGACAGATACATTGACAACAATCTGGCAAAAAAAGCCTCGGCAGAAAACCTGGGGGTAGCAATAGATTATTACAATCTGACTCGCAAAAAACAAGGGCTTACAGGCATTATGCTCGGCGATGACATACAGATTCATGTGCGTGTGACAAATCCGACAGCTTTGGAAGTCGAAAACCTGGCTCTAAACGTTAAGATGCCATCCGGATGGGAACTTATAAACCCTAGAATATACGAGACAAATATCTCAGACATGACCGAAAAGTACACGTATCAGGACTTTAAAGATGACAGAGTGTATACGTTTTTTGGCCTCGCCGCCGGCGAAGGAAAATCGTTTACTTTCAGGGCAAAAGCCGCTTTTACCGGAGACTTTTTTCATCCTTCCATTTCCTGCGAACATATGTACAAGGGATCTGTAAATGCCAGAACGGCCACAGACAGGATGGTTGTATCCAAATGAAACCATATACATAGATTTTTGGTTTCCCTAAGTGCGTTCATGGTTTTTTATTTGTGAACATTGTCTTTTTCAGGAAAAAGTAAATCATATATCAAATGGATACTCCCATCATTCTGACCCTTTGTGTGTTGTTGCTTCTGGCTTATGTATTTGATATAACTTCTGCAAAAACCAGAATTCCATCCGTCATCCTCCTCTTGGTCCTGGGCTATGTGGTGAGGCAAATTACCACCAGTTTTAAGACCGATATTCCGGATCTTTCTCCGGTATTGCCACTGCTGGGCACAGTTGGATTGATACTTATAGTTCTTGAAGGCTCATTGGAACTCCACCTCAACAAGGAAAAACTGCCTTTTGCCATGAAGTCATCTCTGATGGCTTTGTTGCCCATGTTACTCATAAGCTTTCTGCTTGGTCATGCTTTTTATTATTTTAGTGAGGGAGATTATCAGGCAGGCCTTGCCAATGCTATTCCATTTGCCGTCATCAGTAGTGCCATTGCCATCCCCACTGCCAGCATCCTGGCCTCTAAGGACCGAGAATTTATCACCTATGAAAGCAGTTTTTCAGATATCTTCGGTGTCATCTTTTTTAACTTTATAACTCTGAATGACAATATTGGCACCGGTTCCTTCGGTTTCTTTTTTATGGAAATTCTGGTCATCCTGGTCGTCAGTTTTGTGGCTACAGCGGCCCTTGCTTTTTTGCTTGGCAACATAAAACACCATGTAAAGTTTGTACCTATTATCCTCATCGTCGTACTGATATACGTGGTTTCAAAGATCTATCATCTCCCTGCACTTATATTTATATTGTTGTTTGGCCTGTTCCTGGGAAACCTGGATGAATTGAAAGGTTATGCTGTTATCCACAGGCTAAAACCTGACATCCTTAAAAATGAGGTTAAAAAGTTTAAAGAACTTACCATGGAGATTGCCTTTCTGATAAGGGCATTGTTTTTTCTCGTCTTTGGATACCTTATCGAATCCCGCGAAATGTTTAACTCCGACACCATAATCTGGGCATTATGTATTGTGGCAGGCATATTTTTAATGAGGTTTATATTTCTCAGATTATTGAAATTTACAATAGACCCCCTGATTTATATAGCACCCCGCGGACTCATCACCATACTGCTGTTTCTGAGCCTGCCGGTCCAGTATAATATCTCCCTGGTCAACAGGTCTCTCATCATCCAGGTCATCCTGCTTACAGCCCTCGTCATGATGATTGGAATGATAACCTACCGAAAAGAAAAAAGGAGCACTGCCATACACACAGATAATCACACCGTGGTATCGTCATCATTTGACAGCGATGGTGACCGTATCGAATTGGAAACTCCTGAGTCATAACCTGAATATGAAAATCCCTAAGTCATTGAGGATTTTATCTGCTGTTTCCGGACTGATGCTTTTGTTTGTCCTTTCCAATCCGCTTCCTGACTACAAACCATCCTACAGCAAATCCCTCTACAGCCGCGAGGGCGAATTGCTGGCTGCTACTGTTTCCACAGAAGGCCAGTGGTGTTTTCCCCATGAGGGCAGGATTCCCGATAAATTGTCCCGCTGCATTATCCTCTACGAAGATGAGTATCTGGACTGGCATCCCGGTTTCAATCCTGTGTCCGCAGTGAAAGCTTTCTTTCAGAACCGCCGACAGAACAAGATTGTCCGTGGTGCCAGCACACTCCCTATGCAGGTCATGCGTATGAAAAACCGCAATGCCCGCAGGACGTGGTCCAACAAACTCCGCGAAATGGTCTGGGCTGTCAAATACAGCCTCCTGCATACTGACCAAACCATACTCTGGGATTGGTGCAACATAGCACCCTTCGGCGGAAATACGGTAGGGGTCGGAGCGGCAGCTCTCCGGTATTTCGGCAGACCCGTCGATCAGTTGACGTGGTCAGAATCTGCACTTCTTGCCGTCATGCCCAATGGACCCTCATCAGCCAACCTCAGTAAAAACCGCGAAGCCCTCAGACAAAAAAGAGACTTCCTCCTTCACAAACTGGCTTTAAAGGGTTATTTTGACAATTCGGAACTCCAACTCTACCTTGGCGAAGACATACCCTCAGAAACCCGGGCTATACCTAGTGCCGCCTATCACGCCTTGCAATATCTGGCCGCCCGACACCCCGACAGGTATGTGTTCAAGACCATAATTCCGGCTCCAATACAAAACATGTCCCTGGACCTGCTCAGGCAGGAAGCCGCCTTTTTGGAGTCAGACGGTATAGGCAGTCTGGCCGCTGTCATCATCGACCTGCAAAATGATGCTCT
>JAKQGD010000516.1 GCA_029573365.1 Bacteroidota bacterium
TTTACGGTTTACCTATTTTTATCTCAAAAATTATTCTAAAAACAAAGCCTTTTCTAAAGAACATCCTGGACTAAAACTGCCTCCAGATTACATTATGTATGAGTCTTTTAAACTGGACTATGAAAAATACTATTGTGGGGGGGCGAATTCAGCAAAATGGGTATGCGACATTCTGGAAAAATATTTAGCCCTAAATGGAATTAAGATCCTGGACTGGGGATGTGGACCTGCCAGAATTACGCGTCATTTGCCTTCCTTAATATCAAACGGAGAAGTATATGGAACGGATTATAACGGCAACTCAATACAATGGAACCTTGAAAATATTACTAATGTCCGATTTTTTTACAATGAGATAGACAAACCATTGGATTTTAACAGTGAATCGTTTGACGCCATTATTGGGATTTCAATATTTACCCACTTATCTGAAGAAAATCATTATTTTTGGATAAAAGAATTGCACCGTATTCTAAAGGATGGAGGCATTGCATTTTTAACTACAGCGGGTGATGATTTTAGAGAAATAATGAGTGCTGAGGAAAAACAAATTTACAACAGCGGGACTCTGGTTGTTAGGGGGAAAACCAAAGAAGGTCACCGTACATATGTTGCTTTTCAGCCTGTGAATTTTTTCAATACACTGGTTAATAACTATTTTAAAGTACTGGAATTTAAAAAAGGTGAAAAACAATCCTGGGGAATAGCACAGGATTATTGGGTTTTACAAAAAATGCCATCTAATTTAAATTAGGTTTTTTATGCATCTTACCGTTAATCCACCAGCTCAAAATGCATGATTCTTTTAAATCTTTGCATCCTTTGGCTGATTTCTGACTCCGTGAGTACCTGCAGTTTATTAAGGCTGAAATCTTCAACACAAAATGAAGCCATGGCAGAGCCTGCTATGATGGCTCTTTTCATGTTTTCGAGGTCCGTGTCGTCGGTTTTGGCCAGATAGCCCATGATGCCTCCGGCAAAAGTGTCTCCCGCACCGGTAGGGTCAAAGACCTGGGCCAGCGGCAGAGCAGGTGCAAAAAATATTTCATCGCCATGAAAGAGCAGTGCCCCGTGTTCTCCTTTTTTGATAATCAGATATTTCGGCCCCATTTTGTGTATGGTCGCTGCGGCAACGACAAGGGAGTGCTCGCCTGACAACTGCCTGGCTTCCTCGTCATTGATGGTCAGCAGGTCCACTCGTTGCAATACTTTTTTCAGGTCCTCCATGGCCGTATCCATCCAGAAGTTCATGGTGTCCAGTGCCACCAACCTCTGTGTACCGTCCAACTGGTCAAGGACTCCCGCCTGTATCGCAGGGGTCAGGTTGCCCAGCATTACATATTTGCATGACCTGGCCGCAGCGGGCAATACAGGGTCAAAATCTGCTAGCACATTGAGTTCTGTGGCCAGTGTGTCGCGACTGTTCATGTTGTTGTGGTATTTTCCTGCCCAGAAAAAGGATTTTCCTCCCTTGACTATTCTCAGACCATCCATGTTTACACCTCTTGCCTTCAGTTTTGCCAGCTCTGTTGCCGGAAAATCATCGCCCACGATTGATATGAGATGGATATTGTGCGTAAAGTAAGATGCTGCCCAGCTGATATATGTACACGCTCCGCCAATGACTTTTTCAGCTCTGCCAAAAGGGGTCTCAATGGTGTCAAATGCCACGGTTCCTACGGTGAGAAGACTCATTATAATTTTATTTTTTTCGCAAAGGTAATCTTTAAAAATCTCGGGTTACCTAGTTTTTCTGATTTTTACCCTTTAAATTGTTCCCCGTAAGGGGCATGGCCTGTCAACCAAATATTTTTCTGAGTATCTTATGCGAAACCATGCCTGTCTCTCTGTACATCCTGTACTGAAAATATACTTCAATGGCCAGCAGGCTGGTAGCCGCGTACACGAGCAATCCCAATCGTATGCCGGTAAACAGGCCAATATAGTCTCTTAGCGGTGGAGGACTTAGGATGCTGGCCACCGTGATGCCAAGAATCAGCAAAAATGAGGCCATGGCCGATGCTTTTACCAGCTCATAAAAGTCGTTGCCCATTCGTCGTTTACAGATTATATATAGTCCGGAATAGAGCGTGTTTTCCTTGTCCATCCTCATGAGTTGTCTGAGCAGTCCTGTACACTCGTTGTATTTACCCAGATGATAACAGCAGGCGGCTTTGCGAAACAGCAATTCGTTAAAGATATTTTCACCTCTGTATTGGTAGATATTATCAGTGATGACCTGCTCGATGAGGGCGTCTGCTTTTTGAAGGTATCTTTCGTATCTGCCGATCTCAAAGAGGCACAAAAGATAATCTGCATCGACGTCAAACTTTTCTTCATAATGTAGGGCAGAGATGGCTTCACGATTTTCTTCGTAATATCTGACCTTGTCACGATAGGCGGTATCACCTAACCTGAAATACGAAAAATATATTTTCTGTGAACTGTGGTGCATCGAAACAGCTGAAAACTTATGCTTACAAATATATGGCAATCTGTCTTTTTGAGCTATCGCAACAACATTATTTTTTATCAGCCAATGGAAAAATGACAATAGTTGACGGACTGGCATCGTTGTTGAATGGGGCAATCTGTATATTGCATAAGTATAGCCCGTCCCTTATATAATTATCAACATAAACCATCTCTGTGATGGTCCTGTGTCTTTGGGCCAGCGAAGGCCAACCCCAAATCGTTTTGTGGGCTGCCAGCCTGCCTCCGTCTTCTTCACGGTCTACGGACGGTAGATCAGTGAGCAGATGATCCATACCTTGACGGCATAAAAAAGCTATGACTTCCTCTTTAAAATAGGGGGGATTAGTACCGGAATAATCTTTTGTTTTTTTTGTGTCTTCGTTGGGCAGAGTCCTCACCACTAAGGCCTCTGTTATTGCCTGTCCGTTCAGTCCTCTTAAGATGCTCTGCAGAGTAATCACCTTGTCTCCGGTGTCAGTTTCCTCTGGCTCTACAGTTATAAGCCTGCAAATGTAATGGTACCTGCTGAGTGTTTCCGTGATGTTGATTTGCTCGATTGAGATATGACCTGCACATTCCGTATGGGTGCCATTGCCGTGGGGATTTACTCTGACGTTTCTGAAATTTACCGGACTCCCCTTTGCTACTTCTCCCACAAAACTACCGGCAACTAAGGGCTCGGTTTCAAAATCCGGGGCATAAAAACATTTTGGACCTTTAGCACCGCTGATCAGAGGCAAAGATATGTTTATACCTTTGCTGAGGTCTGCCATATACGATGTGCCTTCATGTGTCAGGTGTATCAGCATGCGTTTGAGGTTTTATTAGTTTATCCTGGTGACAATGAGCCTTCCGGAAATGACAAGGTTCTTTTGACGCAGCATAACGACATATACACCTTGCGGTAGCTTACTGATGTCTTTTCTGCCCGGTTTGCTCACAGTGTGCAAGACTGTCTGACCCAGACCATTGAATATATATAATTCCGCCTCATCATCCTTTGGTTGTTTAACCTCCAGGTAGTCATCAGCGGGATTGGGAAAAAAGAAGGTCTCTATGTTTGTTTTTGTCTCCGCCGAGCCACTGATATTTTCGACGTTTACTTCCACGATGGATTTGCATCCATTTGCACTGGTAATGATGCATGTGTATGTCCCGGTAAAAATGTTGGATAAAGCTGGCGTCATTGCCAATATATTTCCTTCGGTATTTTGCCAGCTGAAGGTTACAGGTTCCTGTCCTGATACAAGACTTAGCACTATGCTTCCTGATCCCATATTGTCGATGTCGTGTACCACAGTATCCAGGACGACCACAGGCATTACCTTGTCTTCTGCAACATTGATATACAAGGTCGTATGACAATGATTTGAGGAGTTGGTGCCGGTAATCATATATTGTCCCGGCTGAGTTATTACAGCCGTAGATTCATTTGATATCAGGTTCCCCTCATAACTCCAGGCGACAAGGTCTGCAACCGTGATTGCCGTGCCTGTAAAAGCGGGAGTATTGCAGGTCAGGGTGTCAATTTGTATTACATCGAGATTGGGAGCTATCGTATCTGATATAATGGTTCGTGTAATTGTGGTAACACACCCGTTAACGGCTGACATTGCGGTAAGCAGATACGTACCTGCCTGATTTATGGTCAGTGTACTTTCTGAAGAGACGATGCCATTTCCTGTCCAGTTATATGTGACCTCCCCAGAATCGCTCTCAGCCTGTAGCATTAAGGTTTTGACTTGGCAGTCGAGTATGGTGTCACCAATTATACTCACCTTAGGTGGAGCAAGTGAGCCTTCCAGCTGTACTGTTGTTTCTTTTTGGCAGTTTTTGTTGTCAGCCACAAGCAGGGTATAGGTGCCCGGAATACTGGTCTGCATCGTTTTTTCGCTTTGGCCTGATGACCATTGGTAATTATAAGGTGGTACACCTCCTGTTACTGTTGCGGTAATGATGCCGTCATTTGCACAGCTAATCGGACTGGTGGCAGTGACAACCGATAACTCATCAGGTTGATTTACTTGAAATGAATCCACCACAGAATATCCTGCTGAAGTTACCGTAACGAAATATTTGCCTGCAGGTATGTTTTCAGCTATAGCTGAATTTGCACCATTAGACCATTTATAAACATAATTTTCATCACCTCCCGTAGCCTGTAGGACGATGGATCCGTCCGCAACCCCAAAACAAGATACATCCTTTATCGTTCCACCCAGAGTGAGTGCCGGTAAATCATTTGTGGCAAGCCAAACTGTGGCATTCATCACAAGCCTGCCATGGCTTCCATTGACGTCTCCTGACCATCCGTTGTAGAGGTTGTCGTTCACATCTCCGGTACCGTCATCCGGTATGGAGCTGTCTCCTATAGCAAAAACTTTTCCCAATCCATATTTGCTGGCAACAGCTATGGCACCTGTGTTTTCCTGAGAAACACCATTGAGGTAGAACTTGCCTTTGACATCAGGGTTAATTTCAGGAAATAATTTCATGGAGGTGCCTGCTGAGAGCTTTATGCTGTCGACAAGTCCAAACGGTCCCCTGATAATAGGGTCATCAGGATCAGAGACTCCA
>JAKQGD010000660.1 GCA_029573365.1 Bacteroidota bacterium
CAATGTATATCATGCCATAAGGAAGAAACCCGAAACGGCAAACCATTCACCAGATTTGCAGGTGTACCCTTTGCCAACTGCAATGCCTGCCACCAGGATCCTCACAAGGGTGAGTTTGGCAAAGATTGCAAGAGCTGTCATGTAACGGAATCGTTTGCGAGGATGAAATCTTCGTCATCCTTTAATCACAGCCTGACAGGATTTGCCCTAGAGGGAAAACACAGGGTCCTGGATTGCAAAGCCTGCCACGACAGCAAGTGGGGAACGGCCGACGGGTATAAAAACTTTGACAAGCTCAGGCCCGTATCCTGCAGCACCTGCCACGAAGATATCCACGAAGGAAAACTGGGCATTGACTGCAAAAACTGTCACAACCCTTCATCCTTTATCGTCGATGGCAGGAGTCTGAGGGAATTTGACCACGGCAGGACAGGATTTACGCTCGTGGGCAAACACCAGGCCACGGACTGCCGCAGCTGCCATAAGGGTAAATTTATGACGGAGAGACTGCTGCACAGTAATTGTGCAGACTGCCATACCGATTATCACAGGGGAGAGTTTGCCGGTACATCTTATACCGACTGTGTTTTCTGCCACAACGAACAGGGTTTTGAGTCGGGCAGTTTTGACATTGACCGGCACGAAACCGCATCCTTGACACTCAGGGGAGCCCACATTGCAACGCCATGCAACGCTTGCCACTGGAAAGCGGAAAGGTGGACATTCCGAAACATCGGCAAGCAATGCAGTGACTGTCATGAAAATATCCACAAAGGATTCATTTCGGAAAAATATATGCCTGAAAACGATTGTGCGGTTTGTCACGACAATGACTCATGGAGAGTATCAGACAGATTTGACCATGCTGCCACCAGTTTCAGGCTGGAAGGGGCCCACCAAAGGGCGGAGTGCTCCAAATGTCACTTTGATGCCGGGCCTCAAAAAAATAAAATTCAGAAATTTTTAGGAATAGATAAAAATTGTATATCTTGTCATCAGAATGTCCATGGAAATCAGTTTGAACTGGAAGGAATCACTGATTGTGCCAGATGTCATGGATTTGAGAAGTGGGACAGGAGCAACTTTAACCACGACAATACAAGGTTTAAACTCGAGGGAGCACATTTGACCACGGACTGTGGAAAATGTCATCCGACAACTGAGATAGATGGGGTAGTTACCATACAATATAAAACAGGCAGGTTATTGTGTACAGACTGTCACTTGTAATATTATTCCTTTTGGGATTTGTTTCCTTAATACGGACTCAGAATCCGCACGGGGATAACTTTGCCATGGATTGTGCCAAATGCCACAGCCCTGCAGGATGGGAATTTTCAGCGGCGACAGCTACATTTTCGCACGACAGCACGGCTTTTCCATTGACAGGGCAGCACCTTGATCTGGACTGCCGCTCCTGCCATACAACTCCGGTTTTTGACCGTGCCGAAACCACATGTCTTTCCTGCCACAACGATGTGCACCAGATGACGGTGGGCAATGATTGTGCCCGCTGCCACACTCCTGTTTCGTGGATCGTGGAAAACATCACACAACTGCATGAACAGACTTCTTTTCCTCTCATGGGTGTCCACTCTGGAATCAACTGCAATGCATGCCATGTCAGCGAGACCAACGTGAGATTCAGGCCCACAGGTGTCACGTGTATTGATTGCCACAGAGACGATTACAACAGTACACAAAAACCTGACCATGTCAAACTGAACTTTGATACGGACTGTGCTTCATGCCACAGCCTCACAGGGACTGAATGGAACAGCGACGTGATAAACCACGATTTTTTTCCGCTGCAGCGGGGTCATATGATCAATGACTGCAGCCGTTGCCACAACCCTGAAGACTATTCTGCCGTGCAAAAGGACTGTTACGGATGTCACAAAACAGATTTTGAATCCACCATGGTTCCGGATCACAGGCTTTCAGGATTTAACAACGACTGTGTTTCCTGCCACACCATAGATCCAGGCTGGCAACCAGTCAATTATCCGGCCCACGACGGGGCTCATTTCCCCATTTATTCAGGCAAGCATAAAGGGGTCTGGAAAGAGTGTACGGAGTGTCATACCAATGCCAGTAATTACAGTACCAACTCATGTGTGGTGTGTCATAAAAA
>JAKQGD010000661.1 GCA_029573365.1 Bacteroidota bacterium
GCCATGAAAGTGTCTGTTGTAATGCGCATGATCCGGCAGACTGGCTAACATCAGCAGTTGGGTAGCGGGAGAAAAATACGGATTATTTATAAGCCCATAAAAGATATAGGTCCAGTGCCTGGCACGTGCGGCAACTTCCAGCCCCCGCCAGATGGATTCTGAAGATTTAACCGCGGGATAGGGCATACTTTTGATTATAAAATCGCGCAAAAAAAGGTCGATATATTTTGCATACCTGGGATTACCGGTTTCAAAATAGGTATTGAAGACGGCAAAGAGCTGACTGTGACGATTGGATAACCATGCCCATTCCCGGTCGTTATTGGGACCTTTATAATACCAGTCACGATGTCCATCACTGCCATACTTCACTTCTCCCCGAACATTCTGAATCGTAAACACATTGTTCAGTATGGTATCCGTTTCGGCAACAGTTTTTGTTGTTGTTTCCGGGAGTGACTTCCGCAAGTCCGGTGCATTGGAGGATTGTCTGTAATAGCTCAACAAGTATTTGCAGGCATCAACTACATTATTGTCAGCATAAGCAGATCTCACATTCTCCAGTCCCGGCCGGCTAAGGTCAAATTGCTCCAGCATTTTTTTCATTGCTGAAGGATTGTATTCGCATACATCTTCCACCGACTGCAGGTCCATCCAGTGTTTTTGTCCGAAAGCCAACGCGTAGATGAACAATAAAAAACTTGCAAGCAGCAGGATCCTTTTTTTCAACATCGTAATCCTATTTTTCCATAAAGTTAGGTGTTAGGTATCATAGACAATGCTTCGCTTTGCAGGCGGCAGATTCTAATCAAACTTTTGAAATTAAATTAAACAGGCAGGCCGTGTTTTAACTTCCGCGGGGGTAGGGGTAGCGGATAATGCAAAAAGTTATTAAAAAGACCAACTGCAGAGGGTGTATTCCAAATTTTCGCTTTTATCTCCGGATCTTTTTTGCAGTTTGCACGAAACTATTTTCACTATCTCAACCCAGGAATGGGTTTGGTGGCATTGCTTTACACCAGACCAAACCTGCTGCCTTATTGTTACATACCTGCTTACACCTGCTACTTTTGCAAAATAAGTAATGCTCAGGCATCAGGTCGCCCATCTCACAACGCCTATGCTACAGACCTGAGCCGGCACAGTTGCACCCAGATAGTACTTTCCGTAACATCACTATTGTAACAGCGACAGCAGTGAATAGGTTTTGCCCGGCTTTGTTTGGAGCAGGGTTTCTCTGTCGCCATACTTTAGTTTGCACTCCCCTCCTTTTTTTGATAACAATTCCGCTGAAGTCAGTTTTCCGTCACTCCATTTCATACTGAGTTCAAAACCACCTCTGGCACACAATCCCTTTACTTCACCTTCTTTCCATGAGGAAGGTATGGCGGGGAGTAATTCGATAAACCCTTCATGACTCTGCAACAACATTTCAGCAATACCGGCAGTAGCACCAAAATTTCCATCAATCTGAAAAGGCGGATGAGCACAAAACAGATTGTTATAAGTGCCACCGCTGTTGGTCATTTCTACCCCACTGGAATGAACAGGGTTCAGCAGACGATTCAATATTTTCAACGCGTGGTCGCCGTTGTGCAGCCTTGCCCAAAAACTGATTTTCATAGCCAGTGACCATCCGGTTCCGCCGTCGC
>JAKQGD010000555.1 GCA_029573365.1 Bacteroidota bacterium
ATTTTAAGTTTTTAAGCACCGCATAGTGTTCAGATTTCAGGGCATTGAGGTCAAACAAAGAAAAACCGGTGGCTCCGGCATCAAGTGCCTGCGTTACAGCACCCGCCAACTGACCCGGGTTCAATGATGGAACAAACAGGCCCGCATATACCGGTTTTTTGTGACCCAGCCTCCCAAGGCCCTTCCTGACATGCTCTCCCACAAAATCTATGTCACGGTTGTAAAAGTTATGGTACAACATCGGCAGAAAACCATCCAAATGCCATTTATGCCATTCCTGTCGCACATGCTCCCAGTTGGGAAATACAGCGGCTGTTATCTCTTTACCATACTTTTTGGCTTCGGGAACCAGCTGATTATTGACCAGACCAGTGATGCTGTCTCTCCTGAACTGCACCCATGCCCTGTTAGTGGAGGGATCGGTCAGGTCAGTAAGCGGGTCAAGTCCGGTCTCAGCCTTGAACTGTCTGCGGCACTCCGGCGAATATGAATAATCGTATTCAGGATATTCGCGGTCCTGGACAATGTTGTATTTGGGTTGCAAGCCTTCAGCGAGGATGACATCGGGCAGCCTGACATAATCCAGATGGATGCCTTTGATCTCGCTGATCTTTGCCAGGCTCTGCACATTACCACGGATAAATTCCCTTACCTCCGGATGGCAGGGACACAGGAACTTATAATACGGCACATACGCCGGGTGAGTGTGGGCAGGCTGTCCCAGACCGTTATATGCGTACCAGTCGGGATGTTTTTCGACAATGGAAGCCGCATTGCAGGGCATGGTCCACATCCATGCATGAAGCTCTATACCTGCTGACTGGCAGGCGGGAATGAGCCTATCCATGATATTGGCCCGCAAAGGTAGCTGTCCCCCTTCGTAGAAGGTCTCATTGCCATTGTAAATTTCCACGAGGATGGCGTCTATGCCCACTTCTTTGAGCACATCCAGATTCTTTTTCCAGTCGTCATATGACCAGTCCGGATTGGGCCGTGACCAAACCCAGTTACGGCGTTTTGGCTTACCCTGTCTGGACGAAGCACAGGAAGTAATAACAGACGGCAGTCCCATTCCCGAAAGGGCAATCACCGAATTTTTTAAAAATGTCCTTTTGTCCATGATTTATCACTTGGATTTCCAGATCCGGCCATCTTCCCTTATGTACCAGCATACGGAGTGTTTACAATATCGTGTGGTAAAAGTGTCGCCGTTGACTTTGGTGTCCATATCCGCTGTCCTCAGCCCCGCAACAGAGGGACTTTGCGAGTAAATACCGTGTTTTTTGAAAAAATCTTTTTGATAATAATAAATCTGTCTGAGGTTCCACCTGATGAGATCATCTGCTTTTGCATCATTCAGGTATTTTTCTGACGGCTTGTCGCCAAAGACCACCAGACCCCATTTTTCTGGCTGGTGCATATCTACCACACCTTGCGGCGACCATACACAATTGAACTCAGGAAGGGATTTGGAGGTAGTACTGTCCTTCTTTTTTATGTATTTCCTGCCAAGGGTGTCAAGCTGCCATTGCACTCTTGAAAAATTGACCTTCCAGTAGTCCCCAGCCGATGGTTTGCCCTGTGAACCCCCTATGATTTCCTTAATTGCAGTCCAGGGTACAGCCATTTCCACGGTCCAGGCGGTATCCCTGTCGCCAGGATGGTTTATTGTGCCTTGCCGGCTGACAGCTGCAATGAGGCCCTTGACATCATGCGAGTCCATAGGTTTGCCTTTGTCGCGGTAAGGAGCAGAGAGCAACAGGTCCCAATATGTGCCCAGGGCATTGATTTCGATTTCCAGATAGTCGTGGGTGTCTTTGTCGGGGTCGATAAATACCTCAAAGTCGTTTTCGTGATAAATAACCATATCCCGGCTGTCATAGGTAGCCCAAAGGTCCCGCTCAGGCAGGGTGGCGGCAATATAAATGTAACGGTCATCCCACAGCATTTTAACAGAGGTGCCCTGACATAAAGAGCATGCCTCGTCTCCGGTAATATCCCAAAATTGCCCTGTCCATGTTGCCGATTGCCATGTCATGTCGTCGATACGCCCGTCAATCACCGGCGGAGTAGAAGTTTTGACACAGTAATAAGTGGTCGGAGAATAGTTAAACAGCTGTGGTTGTGCAGCCGGTTGGATGTGTATGGCTAAGATAAACCATATGCACCATATGCCTAAAGTATGTTTTGGCTTGCTCATGATTTATCGTATGGATTTAAGGTAAGAACAGATGTACGGCTGCTGTGGTTTCCATCCGGAGTAAAGGCCCGAACCCGTACAGTGTCTGTTTTGGCAGTAAAAGGTCCTGTGTATTGAAATGATGAAAATACAGGATCAGAGCCGTCTGTGGTGTATCTGTATTCAAGTCCAGGCATGACATTGTTGATGAGAATAAAACCATCTGACTGCATGATGCCACAGGGCGGAATCCTCCAGGGTGTATGCCCGACCAAATGATCTGCCAATGTGAGCAAGCCGACTGCCTTTTGTACAAATGCGGCATAATGGTCATTAAATATCGGGGTTTTGAGATGGCAGGGGCGACAATCGGGTGGCATGGGAGTCCATGCCCTTTCGGCAAGAGCCAGCATCCTGGGCAGCAGCATATAAAAAAGCCTGTCTGCTGAGGTCAGGGTTTCGCCCCACAGTTGTGCTTGTATACCGGCGATCCTGTTCCTGGCCAGGCTGTCCAATTCCGGGAAACCGGCATAGAACTTCTCCCGGCTTACCGCCTCGCCCATACTTGTCGTACCAGCACTGCCGCTTATATCCAGCGGATCAAAGCCCCAGACATCTTGCAGGCAACAAAAACCACCCCAGTAAAATCCTTCTTCATCGGGTGCTTTGTCGCTGGCAAAGTCAAAATACAAAGCCGGAGCATTGCAGATTACGACTTCATAGCCGGCATTGGCAAGTCTGTATGGCATCGATTCTCCACCGCTGCCCCATGCGGTATTCCAGCTATATGGTATGACCGGAACCGGCCATAAATCGGGATCAGATATACCGTTTCCTTCCGCATGGGTCAGGCCCACTTCTTCCCATCCTGCCATGTTAAGGCCATACTTTTTGAGGATTAATGACACCTTGCCCAGAAAATGGGCAAACAACGCCTGTCGGGACAGGGACACATTATTGGCCTGGGCCATGCTACGAACTGCTGGCGATTGTTCCCAGACGCCTTCGGGCACTTCGTCACCTCCTATATGAAAAGTGGTCAATGACGCCCCTGCTTCGCTGTACATACCGACGATTTCGGAGATGACCTTTTCTATAAACAGGTAGGTGGATGACAGACCTATGTCCATGACATTGTCTGTCCACATTTGCACTGAAGTGTAAGATGATGCGTCGTTGGGGTCGGTGAGTCTGTATTGGTCCGCCTGCCCGGCATGGCCCTCGGTCATCAGCCGGTCATATCTGGCTTCCATGGAGCGAATGGCTGCCCTGGCATGACCGGGCATGTCTACCGCAGGTATCACATCTATGTGCAGACTTTTGGCATATTTTAGCAGGCCGATAAATTCCTCTTTTGTATAATAGCCGCTGCCCGGAAGCCCAGCATCAGGTCCGGAGCCATATGAAGGGTAGAGAGCCTTGCTTTCTTTAAGGTCATGGCCCCGCCTGGATCCTGTCTCTGTGAGTTCAGGCAATCCGGGGATTTCGATTCTCCACCCTTCGTCATCGGTTAGATGAAAATGGAATTTATTAAGCTTAAAATGTGCCATGACATCAAGCAATTTTCTTACTGTTGCCGGAGTCTGAAAATTTCTGGCTACATCCAGATGCAATCCGCGGTAGTGAAACAAGGGCTCGTCAGCAATGGACATCACAGGTAAAACTACCTTGCCACCCTGCTTTTTGTGGGCATAAAATAACTGCAGCAACGTCTGAATTCCATAAAAAACACCCGCATTATCTGAGGCATCGATCTTTATAGTGTCGGCAGCTAAATGCAAAGTATAACCACCTTCCGGTGAATTTCCATCACCTAAGTAAATAAAGGGAGCCGACGAAGTTACAGTGGTTTCGAGTCCGAATACTCTGTGCAGAATCTCACAAAGGTAGGATGACTCAGCGGTGTATTGGCTGCACCCACCTATCGTCACTATTTCAGGGATGCTACAACTGCCTTCGCCCTGACAAGCATAGCGTGGTGTGGGTATAATGGGAATCACGGACACAGGGTCAGCACTCATCATTTTCTGGCTGTCATAGTATCGGCTTTCTAATGTAGGCACCTCTACTTTATCATTGCTGTTGCGGGTGGTCTGTTGGGGAAGGATAAAAGGTTCTATAATGACAGGCAGCGATATGGCGGGTAACATTTCATGGCCCTTGTTATCGGTAAAAACGATGTAAAACCCTGATGGTGCATCGGATATTTTTATGGCCCAATAATCGGCCAGGAAAGTAACCTGCAGTGTATTGCCGGGAATAAGGGGACTAAAGTCAGGCCCCGGCATGATGGCAAAAAAGTCGCCATTGATGTGGCGTAAGTGTACTCCCCCGGTAACGGTGGAGGTTTGTATTTTCCTCAAGGAGTTAAAATAAATGGTCCATCCTGTGTTGATGGTTTCAGAACTGTGATTGGTCAATATGATTCCGGCCTTAAACTGGTCTTTGCCCTGCCAACCATTAGCAATGACCACAAATCTTACAGAAAGAGGAGCATCGGCCGTGCCGGAAAAAACATCTCCCATGGCCCGGGTTTTTAGTTTTGGGATTGTTCTGAGTCTTCCTCCTCCACTTTTTTAAGCGGTACGAGCCACGTTGCTATAAATGCCGGAATCGTTGCCACCATGACCCAGATGAAAAAATTTTTATAACCCAACATGTCACTCACATAACCGCTGATCATAGACGGGAGCATGACTCCGAGGTTCATAATGCCTGTGGCAAAGGCGTAGTGTGCCATTTTATAGTCTCCGGGAGCGATTTGTTGCATCATAAATAGGATGAGGCCTACAAATCCAAATCCGTATCCAAAATATTCGATGGCAATCGCAGAGGTAATCACAGCAAAGGAGGTGGGCTGAAATATGGCGAGCAAAGCATACATCAGAAATGGAAGGTTGAAGCATGCACAAAGTATCATAAGAGTGGTCCTCGAAAGTCCCCGTGAAGACACAAAATACCCTGCTGCAAGTGACCCTGCCAGATAAGCCAAAGACCCAAAGGTACCGTAGGCTATGCCTATCTGCGAAGTATCGAGACCCAGGCCGCCGGCATCGCGGCC
>JAKQGD010000561.1 GCA_029573365.1 Bacteroidota bacterium
ATTTTGTCAGTATGCACGCGGACGATGCCCAAGTATAAAATGCCGCAAACCATGCTCTTGGCCCCTTCGCTGCCTAAAAAAATCAGCGGGAAAATAGACAAAAACGCCTGCATGGAACTGATTGCCAAAGAAAACAGCAATGATGCTGCTCAACATAAAAAAAACAACAAAGGATCAGATCATGAGCAACATTGAAAAAGTTAAAGCGTTTATTGTGGAGAACTTTCTGTTCGGCGACGACACATCACTGAAAAACGACACTTCCTTTCTGGAAGAACATATTATTGACTCAACCGGCATGCTGGAAGTCATCACCTTCCTTGAAGAAACATTCGGTATTAAAATAAACGATGACGAGCTGCTGCCGGAAAACCTGGACAGTTTGGACAACATAGATGCATTCCTGAAAAGGAAACAGTCTGCTTAAACGCACCTTAAATCCCCCCATTCACCCTGAGCCTGTCGAAGCCTGCCCTGAGCCTGTCGAAGCCCGCCCTGAGCCTGTCGAAGGGGGGGCTGGCGGGGGTGGCCTGCTTCAGCAGGCCGGGGGTGGATGTCCGGGGGTGGACACACAGATGAACCATAACAACTTCGGCTACAATAAAAACCTTCAACCCCTTGCCTCAGCGTTGAGAAAAAACATGACAAAAGCCGAAGCCAGCTTATGGAAATATGTCCTAAGAAAGAAACAACTTAAGGGATACCAGTTTCGCAGGCAAAGACCTGTTTTGAATTATATTGCGGACTTTTTATGCAAAGATTTGATGCTGATCATAGAAGTCGATGGCATTACACATGACACAGAAACCACCGTTTTAAAGGATATACGACGACAACAAGTTCTGGAAAAGAACGGTTTTAAAGTTGTGCGTTTCACAGATGAGGAAGTCTTAAACAATATAAGCGGGGTAGAAGTTCGCCTTACTGCAATCATAGAACAATTGGAGAAATCCACCCCCGTCGCTTCGCGCCACCCCCGCCAGCGGTGGACATGAAAGGAAGGCTTCATTATTTTCTGGATACCGGCCTTCGCCGGTATGACGATACCGTCCCACGCCCAACAGAAGACAAAAACGACGGTTAATCAAAATGAGTGGCATCGCAGGTTTTACATATTTTACCCAGAGCATCCCTGATGCATCTGAGCATCTGCTGGCTATGATGTCTGCCATCCAGCATCGCGGTCCCTATGGATCCGGCATGTAT
>JAKQGD010000563.1 GCA_029573365.1 Bacteroidota bacterium
GACTGATGTTAAGACCCTCGCTCAATGCAGAAAAAGGATCAGGGCATTGAAGATGCTCATAGAAAAAGGCGCAGACGGACTGGCGCTTGCCAGCTACCAAAACGAAATAAATCAAATAAAAGCATATCTGCGTGACACAACTGAAGGAATGAGAATAAGAAACTTTGACAGTCCCAATACCAGCGCCTATCACATGGTTTTCCAAGCATATAGAAGGCTATTACTTAAAGCGCGGAACACGAATGAAAAACTTTTTGAGCGTCTAAATAAAACAATTCACATAGGTTATAGATGCTGGTGTTCAGAAAGTGAAAAAAACTATACAAATGACTTGACAAATCTGGCAACATCCGGCGAGATGCTCTCAGGAGGTATCAATCATGATACAACACTATGTAGCAGAGCAGCATGAGGAGATCAGACTTCAGCCCTTCACAGACGACCAAGAGCCTCATAGCACTGCCATCACCAGACCTGTAACCATCGGCTACAGGGTCACAGCCCCCAACATTATTGCGGTCCGCGATATGAGTTACATCATCGGTTGTCTCAGAAGCGGAATTGTGGAAGGTACCGATATCAAGGCGAAAGTACTGTTGTGTAGAAGCATTGGCATACATGAGACCATCATCAAAAGCGTAAAGAAGGAACTACCTTATTTCGTGGGGTCACTGTGCAGGCGATCCCGGTCCAACGCAAATGTAGAATTGTCCTGGTATGCCATTTTTGACTTTGACCATGTGGACCCAAAGGAAACAAAATCCAGGTTAATGCAGCTGCCGTTCGCAAAATATATCTTCGATTCTGTGCGTGACGGCGTAAAGATGATCGTGGAGTTTGATCGTCCTATAAAGAACGAGGCTGCCTACAGAAAACTCTATACCTGGCTTTTGTACATGATCCGCAGTAAGACTGGGTTTGAATGTGATCACACTCCAGACTGGTCAAGGGCCTGCTATTTCTCGTATGACCCGTTTTTGTATGAAGCAACAGACTATAAGCCGCTTGACGTGAACATGGCAATGTCAGCCGCTACAGTTCTTGAAGATCTTAACAAGGCTACATCAATTCCAGAAGAGCAGTTAAACGCCTCTGTTGAGAAGAGAGACTACGCAGATTACGCACAGGATTTCGACAAAGCCAGGGATATCTGCCATAAACTGGCTCACTGCAGGCTTCATTACCAAGACTGGATCGCTGTGGGCTTTGCTCTTTACTACTGCTTTGGCGAGCAAGGCAAGCCGCTCTGGAATCTGTTTTATCAGAATCCAAATTACGATGATTCCTGGTATGACATCAACCGCAAATGGAGCAGTTTTCGCCGCGCCGACGGCAGGGCAAACTGGCAGACTTTAGTGGATATTGCGGGGCGTTATGGCTGTGCTTAAATGTAATCAATGTAACGAGATACGTTCTGCTCCGGAGGTTTGCCATGTCACACTCTGACCTTATGGACGTTTTTGGCATGTACACTCCTACGGAGTTGTGCATAGACAAACTCTGTCCGTCCATGCAGCAATACGTCAAAACATGTATGCAGTATACCGACGCCAAACCGGGTTTTCTACTAACAGCATGGCTTCCATTTGTAGCGGTAAATATCTCCAACAAAGCATACATGTACAACAACAGCAGTAAAATCTATGCCAATATCTGGTCTTGCATCATAGGGCCTTCAAGTGTCAGCAGAAAATCAACGTCATTGACATACGCCTCGTACACGATAAAACCCCACGAAGCGGAAATGCTCAACAAGCCTGTAAAGGAATATGAGCAAGGTACTCTGGTGTTGAACGGTACCACGTTGTCTAAGTTAATGACCTATTTATCTATGAACCCAGGTCGTGTCTTTTTACATCACGAGATTTCATCCTGGCTTAATGAGATGAACAAGCCTTACAACGCAGGCTACAGGCAGATCATTACGGAACTGTTTGATGGCGTCAACCGAACAATTAGCAACCGTGATCGTACCGAAAAAATCGTGGAACCATCATTGTCAATAGCATCTGCCACAACTGAAGGCTGGCTTTTCCGTTATCTGACAGACAGCGTGGACCAAATGAGCGGCTTTATGCAGCGCATGTTGTTTTACGTGGTCAAAAACGTGGATCTAAACAGCCTCAAACTCGACAACATAGACGGCAGAGACCTTGCTGTAAAACTGCCCGAAAAAAACCCCACTGGTTTTTCTGTCAGGCTTAATCAGTCCGGTAGGACGAATGTCAAGTAAAGAGGTCTCTTTGCAGGGAATCCATTTGACATCGGTCAGTACCGGAGGTCCTGGATTGTCAGGATCACTTCCAAGAATCGTTTCCCCACCAGTATGTTTGCAAAGGAATATCACCTCCA
>JAKQGD010000564.1 GCA_029573365.1 Bacteroidota bacterium
TTTTGCCAAACACACCTGGCTGCCATCTCTTCATCTGGATAAACTTTCCTGCCAGGTGTGCCACATTCCGGAAAGAAAAGTCAAATCGGCCCTGGTACAGGTTAGCGATGTATATAATCCCGGCACCAAAATCTCACCTCCTCCGAAATATGTCTGGACTTTTTATGATCAGAATATGAACTACTGGAACCATTACGGGGAACTGACAATGTTTACTGCCAAAGACCAGCCGTCTGATCCTTTCATTCCGGAGTTTGCAAAGTACAAGGGACAGATTTTCCCTGTCAATGCTGTCCACAGTGCATGGCCGGGGATTTATACCGAGGGTAAGCCGGGACTTGGCCAGCCGAAACAGAGAGATATTTACAACATGTGGATTGCCCACAGAAAGGACAAAAATCAATATCCGGAGCTTTCAAAAATCACCGACAATAACTCTGATACAATACCTGAAGTAAATACAGAAGAAGAAATTGATGCGTTTATCAGTTCGGTATCAGCATATTTGACCGATCAGGGATACGACATGTCAGGGAAAAAAGTAGTTTGGATTAATAACGACAGAATGTACTTAAACGGGAAGGATTATAAGATGCTTGAAAAAGAGTATTGGGAATCCTCTCCGTATGCATCTGTTTACAAATACAGTCATGATGTATTTCCTGCAAAAGCCGGGTTGGGTACCAACGGTTGCATCGACTGTCATGCTTACGGATCCGACATGTTTTTCAGACAGGTTGTAAAATACCCGTTTGGAGATGACGGCAATCCTGTACTGGAACCTCAGTATAAAAAACTTGGCATGAGCGGTTTCATGATGGGAATGTCAGCCTTCCGGGAACAAATTGTAAAGTCATTTGCATACCCGGCAATTCTTTTCCTGCTGCTGACTATTCTCATATCAGCAGCCTGCTATGTGAACAGGAAAGAGAATTTCTTCCAGGTAAAGACAAAATGGCTCTACATTCTATATGGTTTGCTTGTTGCCGGAGTAGCTCTCGTTTTCCTTAAATCTGATGTGAACACTTATGTGCTGCCCGACA
>JAKQGD010000576.1 GCA_029573365.1 Bacteroidota bacterium
TTCGCTCTCCTACGGAGCTTCTGCAGGGGCCAACTATCCCGTAAGCGACCGTATATTTATCAACACCCGGATTTCTTACATGCCTGGTGTAAGCACACGGTACTATGTACGCAATACATCAGCAAAAGCTGTAAACAGTTCACTAGACTTGTTCGACCGCAAAAGTAGTCCTACAGATCTTGTCAGGATAGAAGCAGGTGTCATGATCAGCCTTACAAGTAATAACGAACAGGAATAACCAACCGTATGCCGGCCATCAGAAATTCGGACCTGGAACCTACCGATGAACTGTACGAACATTACCGCATCGTTTGCGACCCGGGCCAAAGCCAGGTCAGGATTGATAAATTTGTTTTCGAGAAGCTCGAAGGTGTCTCCCGCAACAGGGTACAGAATGCCATAAAAGCTGCATGCATCCTTGTCAATGGCTCCTCTGTAAAAGCCAACTACAAGGTCAAACCCGGCGACGAAATCTCTGTCGTTCTCCCATCAAACCGTGACGAAATAACAGCCCTCAAGCCCGAAAACATACCCCTCGACGTCTGGTACGAAGATGAGCACCTTATGGTTATCAATAAACCAGCAGGCCTCGTGGTACACCCGGGTGTGGGTCATTACAGCGGCACACTGGTCAATGCTCTTCTTTTCCATTTTGAGCATGTAAACCTGCCGCTCCTTAAGGGCAACAAAGAAGACCGACCTGGCCTGGTACACAGGATAGACAAGGGCACTTCGGGCCTCATTCTTATAGCCAAAAACGACTATGCCATGACCCATCTCGCCAATCAGTTTTTTCACCACACCATCGAGCGTGAATATGTAGCCCTCGTGTGGGGCGAAGTGGATCAGGACCAGGGAACCATCACCGGCAACATAGGCCGCCACGAAAAAGAACGCAAACAAATGACCGTCTATACCGATGGCGATTACGGAAAACCGGCTGTCACACACTACGAAGTCATCGAGAGACTTTACTATGTGACCCTTGTAAGATGCTGGTTGGAGACAGGCCGCACCCACCAGATCAGAGTACATATGAAACACATCGGTCACACCCTTTTTAACGATGAGAGGTATGGTGGTGACCGCATACTCAAGGGCACCATCTTCAGCAAATACAAACAATTTGTCGACAATTGTTTTGAGGTCATGCCACGTCAGGCACTCCATGCTCGCAGCCTTGGCTTCGTACATCCAGTTACCGGCGAGTCCATGTATTTTGAGTGTCCCATGCCTGATGACTTCACTGCCGTATTGGCTAAGTGGAGAGATTATGTAACATCACGCCGCGAACTGCTCGAAAACAACTGATTTTCCCTACCTTTGGCACACTGATATCTTAGCCCATGAACCTCCAGCAACGCATAGACTGTCTTATCAGCCTCGGCCATCAGATGGAAACGCTCACCGACCCGACATTGGCAGCGGCCATGTCACGGGCAGAGTCCGAAAATGCCTGGTTTACCCGTTCAGGACTGGAAGCCTCGCTCCACGCCATCAGGACCCGATACCTGACAGCAGAAAGCCTCATGTTGCTTGTCTCCAGTTATCGACTCGATGACCACATCCGCCCCGGAAGAGTGGGCCTGATTATGGCCGGAAACATACCGCTCGTGGGATTTCATGATCTGCTGTGCTGCTTTCTGACCGGCCACCATGCACTCATCAAATTTTCTGACAAGGACAGAGCCATGATGCAGTGGGTGACCGACACACTTATATCTAGTGGTGCCCGGGACCTCATCACCACAGCACCTGTACTTAGGGACTACGACGCAGTCATTGCCACCGGCAGCAATACATCTGCCATGCAGTTTCGCAGATATTTCAGCCATGTCCCCCACATCATACGCAGCAATCGAAATAGTGTGGCGGTCCTCACCGGCACAGAAAACGACATCACACTGGCGATGCTGGGCAGTGATGTATTTTCTTATTTTGGCCTCGGCTGCCGCAATGTAAGTCACCTCTGTGTGCCCCGTAACTACGATTTGACCGCACTTTTTCGGGCTTTTGAGCCATACAGGGATACCATGGAGCACCACAAATACAAAAACAACCTCGATTACAATCTTGCCGTTTTTCTCCTCAACAAAGAAGAATTCCTCCACAGCGAATTTCTCATCCTGAGAGCATCCGACCAGATTGCGTCCAGGATTGCAGTGCTCCATTATCATCGGTATACCGATACAGCAGATCTAAGCCTGTGGCTCCGGACACACTCAGACGAAATCCAGTGCATAGTTTCAGCGGAGCCTGTGCCTGGGTTTGACCACATACCCTTTGGTCAGTCGCAGTGCCCCGCGATCGATACCTTTGCCGACGGCGTGGATACCATGCAGTTTTTATTGTCCATTTAGGTGATTATATTTTCTTTTTGGGCGTGTCCCTCCTTCGTAGGGCCGTGCTATCCGCTGTATGCTCGCATGCCGCTCCTATCACTCACGCATTTAAAAAGTACCGATAGGATGGCTGTCAGGCATTTAATGGGCATCCAAATTCATTTGGATGAAATCACCAAATGGCAATTTGCTAGGCGTAGGCTGTGCCTACGCCGTGGTGTCCGCATGGCTTTGCCATAAACATGTTCGCAAACAAAAAGAATGGTGTGATTAGCTGGAAATTACTACGTTTGTAAAACATACATACAAATCTCTCGTCCTATGGTCGAGACAAGCTTGTACTAAGTGGATTAGTAGAAAATGAGGAAATTGGTTATGCGGTAGTGCTAGCAATTACTTGGGAATGCAACAGATGTTAGACATTGACGTTATGGATTTATGAAGGTAGCTTATGTACAAATTAAAAATTTGAAAACACTTCGACGTAGGCCGGAGCCTACGCCGAGCGAGGGGCCGTGCTATCCGCTGTATGCTCGCATGCCGCTCCTATCACTCACGCATTTAAAAAGTACCGATAGGATGGCTGTCTGGCATTTAATGGGCATCAAATTTCATTTGGATGAAATCACCAAATGGCAATTTGCTAGGCGTAGGCTGTGCCTACGCCGTGGTGTTGCTATGGCTGTGCCATAAATCTTGGTAGTTTGCCATAAAATTTATACATCTGCATTATATGAGTACTGTATACCAAATTTAAGAAATCTGATTAAATTAGTAAGTGAAAAATAATGGCAAAGGATTTCGAAATACTAAAAATGGGGCTTGGAATAGCTTGGTTAACAATTTGGTTTTTAGTAATTCCAGTTTCAATAATTGCAATAATCGTTACAATCTTTAAACTGATCAAACGAAAGTCCAAGTTGGTGAAATATACTGTGATTCTAAGTCCATTTTTAATCCTGCCGATTTTAAATATTGCAATGGCTATAAAAGATTATTCTCTGGGAGAAGCGAAACTAAAATTAGTAGGATATCCTGCACCTGAATTTGCTAATATAAACCAAGAATACAGAATAGAAAACAAAAGTTTGGGCTGCTCATTTACGGGTACTGAGTATTTGACTGCATTTCGATACAATCAAACAGTAAAATATCTAATCAAAAAATTTGGATACCAAAACAATTCGTTTACTGGATTCATGCCTACTAAAGAAATAGCAGTACAGCTTTTATCTACAGGATATTATGAAATTGGTAATCTTAAGTTTGGTAAAAATGAAATAATTATAATCGAATATAATTCTGAGTTCTTTCAAATTGATTTAAAAGATCAACATGAATTAGTGAGAAAGACAATTATGGAATCAGATCTAAATTCAAATCCGAAATTGAAAATTGTTGAAAAATGTTTAATCATTCAACTAAATAGCACTTGGATATACTTAATCGAATTAGAAAATAAAAAGATAATAGCTCAATACAGAATTTAAATTAAAAAAGAAATCTTCTGTAACTGTGTAAAGTACAGATTTGGACTATGGTGCTATACTTTAAAATGGTTTTTAAACCGATCAAATCATTTATAGTATGTTACCAATTGTTGTAGACTCATTTGTGGCTTCAGTTCACGGGCCCACAGTAACGCTGGATCTTAACCTCGACCTTAACCTCAATCTAAAATAGCGTTATTGTCGTTAAACACTTGTAAAAACCAAGGCTGTACGGTAAATTTGTGGTAGATATAAACAAATGCACTAACCCGACAAATTTTAAACAGACCGACCATGAAACAATGTGTATTTTTGTTTGTGATTCTTTTAACTCTTTTGTTATCTTGCTATGGACAAAAAATAAAGCAACAGCAAACAGCAGGTTATATAGTAAAAGGAGAGGTCGTAACTGAACTTGGGAGTAGTATAATGAGTATTTATCAAGATAAAAATAATTATTACTGGTTTGGTAGTTGGGAAACGGGAGTGTATAAATATGATGGAAAAGAATTAGTTAATTTTACAACATCACACGGTTTGCTAAACAACAGAATTGACGAAATAAAAGAGGATAATTTTGGTAACATATATTTTGGCAGTGCAAACGCCAGGTCTGCAATATCAAAATTTGATGGTAATACTTTCACAACATTAGAAGCAATTCCCATCGAAAAATGGAAACTTGATTCCACAGATATGTGGTTTAAATATTCTTATAGAAATACTGGGAAAGTGTATCGCTATGATGGCACAACTTTATATGAATTGCAGATTCCAAAGCCACCCGGTCTATCGAATCCATTTGATGTTTATAGCATTTATAAAGACATAAAAGGAAACATTTGGTTTGGTACCAATCCGGTCGGAGTATGCCGGTATGACGGAAAGTCATTTGATTGGATTACCGAGCAGGATGTAACAGAGTTTCGCAATGAAGGTGCAAACGGAGTGCGTTCGATTGTAGAAGATAAAAACGGCGACTTTTGGTTTAATACCGAATATCGTTACAGCATTTATGACAGCATCACATCAAAAAGTAAAAAATTGTACACAAGACATAAAAGCATAGGCTGTTTAGATGGGAAAGCAGACAGTAATTTGGACGAGTATCTGTCTAGTGTCATTGATAACAATAATAATTTATGGTTTGTGACTTATCGTGATGGTGTCTGGAAATATGATGGATCGAACATTTCTCATTTTCCCGTTAAATACAACTCGAAGCACATTACGCTTTTTAGCATATATAAAGACAACAATGGCGAACTTTGGATAGGAACACACGAGAATGGAGCATTTAAATTTAACGGCCAGACATTTGAGAAATTTGAACCATATTCTAAACGGAAATAGCTTTGGCAGCCTATCTTGTCGTCAAAAAGTCAAATATCTCAACCCCAACCTCAATCTAAGTTTCCAGGTTCTGGCTTTTGGCTGCTGGCTAATGTGCTGGTTTGCTTACTGGAAATGGTTGATGTCTTTGGTCCCGGTAGTTAGCTATAGGGATTAGTCATTAGTCTCAACCTCAACTTCTTTTTTGATGGTTCCACTTATTCTGCACACTAACTTTCATATGCGTGGCGTTTAAAAATCCGTAACTTTGGGGCCGTATGAGGATAAGGATAATTTGTTTGCTGGCAGGTTTGCTCTCAGGCATGATGACGTGGGCACAGACCGGAACCGTCTTCGGTGTGGTCAGAGACATAGACAGCAATGCCGGTGTGGACTTTGTAACTGTATACGTCGAAGGTTCACAGACTGTGACAGAGACCGACCAAAATGGTCTATACCGCATACAAGTAGAAGCCGGCAAAAAGGTGGTGCTGCGGTTTTCGAGGCTGGGGTACTCGGAGATCAGCGTCAATGTTGAAAGTATGGCAGCCGGTCAGAAACGCAACATAAACGTTAAAATCGTACCCAAAACCTCCGATCTCGAAGTCGTCGTCAGTGCAGGCAGGATAGAAGATGTAGGTACCGTAAGAGAAGAAGTCACAGAGCTCAAGATCCTCCCCACAGCTTCGGGCAATTTTGAGAGTGTCCTGCCCCATATTGCTCTCGGTGTCAGCTCAGGGGCAGGCGGTGAGCTTACCTCGCAGTACAATGTGCGGGGTGGCAACTACGACGAAAACCTCATCTACGTCAACGATTTTGAGATTTATCGTCCACAGCTGATACGGAGCGGACAGCAGGAAGGCCTAAGCTTTCCAAACATCGACCTCATCCGCGACCTGTCGTTTTCGTCAGGAGGCTATGAGGCCCGCTACGGAGATAAGATGGCTTCAGTCCTGGACATAAGGTATAAGAGGCCTGAAGAAACCAGGGCCAGCGTAACCGCCAGCCTTCTGGGAGCCTCCGCCCATGTAGAGGGCAGCAAAAGACTGGGAGCCAATGCCTACAACATGTTTCGCTATCTCTTGGGAGCAAGGTACAAAAC
>JAKQGD010000596.1 GCA_029573365.1 Bacteroidota bacterium
ATATAAAATCCCTTACCCGTAAAACTTAACTTACAGGAACAGGTTGTTTTTCCGGTAAATAGTGTGCCGGCGGTCCCCGTTTGCCAAACACCTCAATGGTAACCAGTATACCGGTTTTGCAACAGGGACAGCAATGCAGCAGTGTTTTAGCTGCCGGTGGATGTTTAACCGTTATCTTCAACTGCTGTTGCAGGTGTTGTAGTTTACCTCGTTTCCAGGTACTGCTCAGTATGCCATAATGCCGCATGCGTACAAATCCTGGCGGAAGTATATGCTGCGCAAACCGTCTTGTAAACTCAACATTGCTTAAGGTCATCTGCTTTTGGCTGCTGCCATTGCGGTAGTCCTTATAACTAAAGGTTACTTCCGCCGGGGTTACTTCCTGTATACGGTGATTGCTGATGGCTACTTTATGGGTGTACCTGCCTAAGTATTCAATTACCTGTTTGGGTCCGCCAAAAGGACGCTTGGCATACACCACCCAGTCTTTTGTAAATAAGCTGTCTGTAAGCGCCTGGTCTTTTATACCAGACGCTCTTAACTGATGTACATATTTTGCCCTGAACACTTTGCTCAGCGCTTTTACCGGGAACAGATATTTGTTGCTACGCAATTGTCTTTGCCATTTGCCCTGCTTATCAATACCCCCACCCGGTACTATGCAGTGCAGGTGCGGGTGAAGGCTCAGGTTTTGTCCCCAGGTGTGCAATACCGCTATCATACCTAATTGTAACCCTTCGGTTTTTCCAAACTGGTTTATCGTTTGCCATACGGTGCTAAACAAGGCATCATACACCAGTTTGGGCTGATGTAAAGCAAGGCTGTTCAGCTCACGAGGCAGCGTGAACACTACATGGTAGTATGCACAGGGTAATAAATCTGCCTCCCTTTTTTGTATCCATTCTTCTTTTTTGTGACCCTGGCATTTGGGACAATGACGGTTACGGCAACTATTGTAGGAGATATGTATTACGCCACAGCCGGTACATACATCCACATGACCGCCCAGCACTGCTGTACGGCATTGCTGCAATGCTCGTAAAGTCTTTTGCTGATGAACTGTAAAGCCGCAGGATGACAGGTCGCTATAACGCAATACATCTGCTACTTCACACCTCGGCTGCATAAAGCAAATACTTTATCCAATGGGCTAACAGGCAACTGATCCGGTGGTGTACATACATGCAGATACACCATCGTGTTTTCTATGTTGGCATGACCCAATAGCTTTTGAACGGCAATGATGTTCACGCCATCTTCCAGCAAATGGGTGGCGTAACTGTGACGCATCATGTGGGTGTGCACTTCCTTTAAAATGCCTGCTTGTTTAGCTACCGCCTTCACAGCCCACTGTACGCCTCTTTGGCTGTATCTGCCGTCAAAACCTTTGCCTTCAGGATTACCACTGCCTTCAAATAGATAATTTTTGGGATGCTCAATACTGATATACTTTTTTATACCTCTGATGAGATGTGCAGAGAGCGGCACATAACGATCCTTATTTCCCTTACTCTGTACAATATGCAGCAACTTTCGGTCAAAATCAAGGTCACGCAAACGAAGATTGCGCACTTCCATGCAACGTAACCCGCAGCCATAAAGTAACCCAATGAGTATTTTGTGTTTTAAAAGGACAGCTTTTTGCAGCATTTGCCATAGCTCTTCTCTGCTGAGGATAACAGGCAGCTTTTTATCTTTTTTAATAGCAGGAAGATGCAGGTGTTCATAAGGCAGCCCTTCTGTTTTTAAAAGAAACCGGAGTCCGTAAACAGTGTGCTTAAAGTAGGTTTGGGAAGGAGTTTTACTACGCCGTTGCAGTTCGTAGAGGTAGTCCTTCACCTGTTCGGGATCCAATTCTGTGGGCAGACATCCGAAGTGTAACGCAAGGGCTGCTACATGCCGGCTGTAATTGTCAAAAGTGCGGGGGCTGCGACCCAGGATAGAAATATTACGTTCAAAGCGTTGCAGCAGTTCCGTAAATCCATTAACTTCACGACAGGCACGATTGAGGTACTTATTGTACCTTAATGCTTCCGGCGATTTTTTTTCGTTGTCATAATTTAAAGTTTTGTTATGGACTAAAGTTACGGATAGTGTGGAAGGCTACCGTAGGTTTAGTTCAACAAGGTATTGCCAAAAG
>JAKQGD010000603.1 GCA_029573365.1 Bacteroidota bacterium
TATACGTATTGTATGGCGAGTCAGTGCTGAGATGTGAGTACAACACCCTTTGAATAGAAAAGTCGCCCATAGCAAAAACCACAGTGGGGTCTGCCTGCAGTTTTTCGCCTTTCTTCAGTCTGTTTATATAAACACCGGCAATCGTAGGTTTTTCAGGATCGTAATTGCTCTCTTTTTCTACGATGGAGGCTACGGTGTAAGCATCTATCAGGTTTAGCTGGTGCTTTTTTACCTTGGCTATTTTTTCCTGGGTCCAGTATTTGTCAAATTCCTTTTTCATTCTTTTGACAAATTTTTCGGGCTTGTCTGTCCAGAACATCTGATAGGTATTGGGGATAAACATGCTCATAAAATTTTCGCGGGTGTACCCCAATGGCTTATAGTTTTCAGGATCAGACAAATATTGAAGGAAGGAGAGGGAGTCCGTCTCAAAATACTTAGAAGCCTTACCGGCAAGCTCCTCCAGGTTGCGGACGTTGTTGAGCACAATTTCCTGTGGGTCCTGATCACCGGACCTGAGCGTGCGTATGAGTTCCCGGTTTGACCATCCTCTTTTGATGCGATACTTGCCCGGCGGCACATTGTCTTTATTGTATTTCATCATTCCGGCTACCCTCCTGAAAGCAGCCTCATCGGCTATGATACCTGAGTCTCTCAGCATGGCCTCCACATCCGTAAACGATAAACCCGTGCGGATATAAATCACCTTCGAATCCTCGGCAATTTTGACATTGTTTGTCCAGACGGCACGACCAATAAACCAATAAGCGGCCAGGGCTGCCATTATCAACAATCCCAGTGCAATCCGTATCTTTTTGCCAGACAACATAGAAATCATAAACTTACTGAATGGTTAATACTGTTCTTCGTCACTGGGGAAGGAGCCTGACTTGACATCTGTGATATAATTGTTAATTGCTTCCTTTATGGTGTCGTAAAGGTTGAGATACCTCCTTAAAAACCTGGGGCTGAAATCCTTGGTTATGCCCAGCACATCGTGCATGACGAGTACCTGGCCGTCTGTACCGTTGCCGGCACCTATGCCTATGACAGGAATACGAACCGAGGCAGCTACTTCCTTTCCGAGGGTAGCAGGTATCTTTTCCAGAACAATGGCAAAGCAGCCACACTCCTCAAGAAGCAAAGCGTCCTCCCTGAGTTTGTTGGCTTCAGCCTCTTCTCTGGCCCTGACAGAATAGGTGCCAAATTTATAAATGCTCTGTGGTGTCAGTCCCAGGTGGCCCATCACCGGCACGCCTGCAGATAAAATCCTTCGTACAGACTCTTCGATTTCTGAGCCTCCCTCCAGTTTTACTGCGTGAGCACCAGATTCTTTCATAATGGAAATGGCCGAATTAAGTGCCTTGGTGCTGTTGCCCTGATAAGAGCCGAAAGGAAGGTCTACCACGACAAATGCCCGTTCTACAGCTCTAACCACCGACTGAGCGTGGTAAATCATTTGCTCCAACGTTATGGGGAGTGTAGTTTCATGGCCGGCCATCACATTGGAAGCTGAATCACCCACCAGCAGGATGTCAATGCCTGCATCATCCAGAATACGTGCCATACTGTAATCGTAGGCTGTCAGCATAGATATTTTTTCACCTTGTTCCTTCATGTTCTGAAGGACATGGGTGGTGATTCTTTTTATTTCTTTTTTGGCTACGGACATGTTGTGGCTGTGATGACGGTGATTGCTGATTGTTGTGACGCAAAGTTGATAAAAAAATCCATTATTATTGCCCTGCGGGCAGTTAAATGAAAAAATCCCTCTTCAGAATTTAAAGTCGGAAGATTATCAATGTAGGTCCCATTCTATTCTGAGCCGGTTTACCTGTTTAATTTTCGACTGACTCAAAGTCAATATTTGGAACAAACATTCGTAAACCGTTTAATATCAATACAAAAAATATTTGTTAATTTATTATATACATAAAATTTGCCAATCATTTTCAAATGAGGAAGCCTATGCGTACTTTTGCAGGCTCTAAACAACAGTAAACGTCAACCCAAGATCATCCAATGAGCTGGTTTAAGCGATTAAAGGAAGGTATACAGACAGCCACAAAAAACAAAAAGGAAACCCCTGACGGTTTGTGGCATAAATGCACCAAGTGCGGTGAGATGACCACTGTCAAGGATCTCAAGGAAAATCTTTATATATGTCCCAAGTGTGATTATCATACCAGAATCAACAGCACCGATTATTTTGATATCATCTTTGACGGTAAGTATACCCGGCTTTTTGACGAGATTATATCTGTGGACATGCTGGCGTTTAAAGATGTAAAAAGCTACGAGGACAGGTTGACAGAGGCCTACAAAAAAACAAACCTTCGTGATTCGCTTTCTGTAGCCCATGGCAAGGTGGGTAAAAATCCACTTTTGATCGCCTGTATGGATTTTGGTTTTATTGGCGGGTCCATGGGCTCTGTCGTAGGCGAAAAGATTTCCAGGGCCATAGACCATTGCCTTGAAACACGGGCACCTTTGATGGTTATATCTAAATCAGGAGGGGCCAGGATGATGGAATCCGCTTTTTCGTTGATGCAAATGGCCAAGACTTCTGCTAAGCTGACCTTGCTGGCCAAGGCAGGCATTCCATATTTTTCGTTTATGACAGACCCTACTACCGGAGGAGTGACCGCTTCTTATGCCATGCTTGGCGATATCAATTTTGCTGAACCGGGAGCTCTCATCGGATTTGCAGGCCCGAGGGTGATTAAGGAAACCATAAAGAGAGATCTTCCCGATGGTTTTCAGACATCCGAATACCTCCTAGAACACGGATTCCTCGATTTTATAGTCCACCGCAAAGACCTTAAAACCCAGCTTTCAGACCTTCTGACCTATTTTGAAGGCAAAAAACTCGACCACGAAGCTTCAGAGGTGAACGAATAGAAAGTCCTTTTGTAAAGGGTCGGAGATTTCTATCAGTTTATCGGTCAGTTCCCTACCTTCGGTTACCACAAATTGCAAATAGTTATCCTTCCTTTCCTGCAGTCCGTTGGTTGGAAAAATTTTCTGTTTTATCCCTTTTATCTGTTGTATGGCTGTGTCCTCCTTTTGCTTCAGAACTTTGCGGAGCCTGTGTTCTATATTTTTCAGTGCCTTTGCTGTTTTATGGCCTTCGCTTAATACCAGTTGCTCTAGGGTAGGGTCTACGGCTTTGGCTTTGGAGGCTACTTTGTCAAACAGGATTGCCAACTCTTGCACTTCATCATTTAGGTGGAAATCTGAATCTGCAGTCCGCTCCAGGTAGGATGTTATGAGACTTTCGTCCTTCAGGGTAAGGTCGGTTACCGAGATTCCGATTTTAGCCATTGCCTTGCCGGCTGATTTGGGTATCAGAGCCAGACTGTTGCGTCGCATAAGGATGGGGAAAAATATGCCAAATGCCTCAAACTGGTCTTTTCGTTCCATCCAGTAAGCTATTTCCCCACCACCACCTATGTATACCAGATTTGGTAGGGTAAATTCCTGGTATAGTGGCCGCATCACTACATTAGGACTGAACCTCTCAGGGTGTCGGTTCATCACATCTATGAGTTCGTGCGTGGTAAAACTGATATCGGTATTGTGTACATGGAAATGTCCGTTTTCGGACACTATCCGCTCACGGATACCGTCCGTCATATAGAAAAGATTTATCTCACGGACATAGGCCTGGGGTTTGTAACCCGCTGCGGTGAGCTCTTCTTGTTTTTTTTTGACATGGGGATAGCTTTTTTGCTCCAGAATTTCTGTGAGCATATGGCCGGCAAACGCTTTTTTGAGCCTTGGTTCGTCCAGGTTGACG
>JAKQGD010000606.1 GCA_029573365.1 Bacteroidota bacterium
GTTGGTTTCTCTTCCCGACACCAGCTAGTGCCAGCCTTATTTCAACTTGTCATGCACACCGCCGAAGACGGGCTTTTTCTCCGGTAAATATTTCTTGGGGAATTTGACCAGAATGGTGTAGTTGGGATCGACCAGCTGCGACACTTCAGCCTTCATCACCTGGGAGACAAGCTGGTAAGAGTCCATCATGTCGAGACCATAATCCTCAGCTATCCACAGAACCATATCTTTGGTGGCAATGCGGAAAGCATCTTCCAGCGGGCGATACATACCGAGAGTCATCAGGTATTCATCGTTTTCAATTCTAGGCCAGCTGATCTTTCTGCCTTTGATGAGGTCAACTTTGAGCTCGACATTAACGGCTGCTTCCACACCATAGCCAATGATTTCACCATCTCCCTGAACCAGATGCGCATCTCCAAAAAACAGGTAGGCACCAGGAACGTTGACCGGCAAATAAATGGTATTACCGGCTCGGACTTCCGGACAATCCATGTTGCCGCCATAGGCTTCCGGAGTAACACTCCAGCGGTGTTCAAATTTAGCCGGTGCTACACCGAGGCAGCCGATCATGGGCTTCATCGGAATGTCCATAACGGTATTTCCTTTTAGAGATTTATATCTGACTGTGCCCTTGTCTTTATCAACTTCATACCACCAGACAAGTTCAGGCAGGGGAGACTCAAGGATAGCAGTATACTCTGTGCCGGTAATAGCTCCAAAGCCTGGTCCATAACTGCTGATGGCATAGGTGCGGGCTGGCTCAATTTTCCTGATATGTACGGCCAGGATATCTCCCCTCTCTGCCCCCTGGATGTAAAATGGACCGGTTAAGGGATTATCTTTCCACAGTTCCATGACTTCCGATGGCTTATCAGTGGGCTTTTTGACTTTACCGTCATAGCAATCCTCGGTCGAAGAAATTATGACCGTGCCGGGCTTTATCTTCATTACGGGCTTATGTGGTCCATAGGTGTATTTAAGGTCGCCCGGTTTAGGGAAATATTTAACGACCTCTTCTGCCAGCCCGAGACACGTAAAGCTAAGAACAAAAACAAGCACAAAAGAATTCACGAGCATTCTTTTGAGTTTAAACATCGCCTTCTCCTTTGCTTTTTATTTTTTTTGACCTGTCCTGTAAAAAATAAAAGACAAATGGCCTGCTAAGAATACAG
>JAKQGD010000608.1 GCA_029573365.1 Bacteroidota bacterium
TCATCCAGAACTTAGGAGTCTGTAAGGTTGTTTAGTATACTGATCAAATTAATTTAATATGCTCAAACTTGGATTTGGAGGCAAAGCCAAACCGAGGGGTTTCGATTATGTGCCCAGGTTTTACGATGAGGCAAAAGAGGAGCGTGAGCAGAGACTTAAAAAATTTGAATCAACTGGTGACGTAAGTCGGGATTCCGAAAACATGAAAAGCAGAATCTCGGCGGGTCTGCGGGCAAAGGCTGGAGGCAACCACTCCCAAAGAGCACAGATGAACAGACAGTCCAATATCCGGCTGATTATCATCATACTTGCACTAATTCTCGGTATATTTGTTCTCATGAGTTCCAATAAACTTGTGACCCTGATAGAAGCCTTTTCTAAGTAATCAATTTTATTGCATGCCGGATATCATCAAGTTACTTCCTGACAGTATAGCAAACCAGATTGCTGCCGGAGAAGTGATTCAAAGGCCGGCTTCAGTGGTAAAGGAGCTGCTGGAAAACTCCATAGATGCAGGTGCCACAGCCATCAGGCTTATTGTAAAGGACGCCGGTAAAACCAGCCTGCAGGTCATAGACGATGGAGCAGGTATGTCTGAGACCGACGCTCGCATGGCTTTTGAGCGTCATGCCACCTCAAAAATCAGGTCTGCCAACGATCTTTTTTGTATCAAAACCATGGGATTCAGGGGAGAAGCCCTGGCATCCATTGCTGCTATAGCTCAAGTAGAACTCACCACCAGAACCTCCAGCGAAGAAGTAGGCACCAGGCTGATGATAGAAGGTTCTGAGGTCAAAAAAACAGAAAAAAACCAGGCAATGCCGGGTACCTCCATCACGGTGAAAAACCTATTTTACAATGTGCCGGCCCGCCGTAAATTTCTGAAATCCGATCCTGTAGAATTCAAACATATTTTAGATGAATTTCACAGGGTGGCCCTTGCCAATCCTGATGTCTTTTTTTCCCTTCATCACAATGGAAGTGAAGTCTACCACCTTCCTAAAGCCAATCTGATGCAAAGGATCACAGGTATTATGGGTAAGCAATACAGCGAAAAACTGATTCCAGTTTCTGAGGATACCGATGTGGCCGTGTTTTCTGGATTTATAGGCAAGCCTGATACGTCAAAAAAGTCTCAGGGCGAACAGTACCTTTTTGTCAACAAGAGGTTTATCAGGTCTAACTATCTCAACCATGCCGTCAGGTCCGCATATGAAGATCTGATCAGCAAGGATGTGTATCCCTCGTATTTCATTTTTTTTGATGTAGACCCCGCCAATATTGACATAAACATCCACCCTACCAAGACAGAGATAAAATTTGAAGACGAACGATTGATATACAACTATCTGCGGGTAGCTTTAAAGCACAGTCTGGGGCAATACAGCCTTATGCCTATGCTTGACTTTAGCGTGGACCATAATTTTACTGCCAGATATTCAGCTCCTTCGACCAGGTCTGATATGCCGGAAGTTAGATTCGACACCCAGACACCACAAAGCCAGACCAGACCATCAAAGGTATCGGCCAAGGGGTGGGAAGAGATATACAGCGGACTCCAGCAGCCACTAAGTAAGTCCAGGGATCACCATCCTGAAGAAGTTCAAACCCTGCAAAGCGAAGCTTTCCAGCTATCTCTTGATGAGGCTTTGGGTGTGTCGTCATCAACAGGTAAAGAATCCTATCAGCTGCATAATGCCTACATCATTCATCAGGTAAAATCAGGTATGATGGTGATAGATCAGCAGGCGGCCCACGAAAGAATACTCTATGAGCAATACCTCGAAACCATAACTTCCGGAGAATACCGTTCGCAGAAAGAACTTTTTCCACGTACAGTGGAACTCGAACCTTCAAAAACAGAAGTGCTTAAAAACATACTCTCCGGGGTAAACGCCCTGGGATTTGACATAGAACATTTTGGGCACAACACCTTCGTCATCAACGGTACACCGCCTTCACTGGACAGTTCTGTACCGGTCGAGCAGGTGATTGACGGATTGGTTTCGCAGTTTGTCATGCATCTAGAATTCGAACTTGGGACTGAAGACAACCTGGCCCGTTCTATGGCCATTTCTTCGGGAATAAAAAGGGGTAAAAAACTTGAAAAAGCCGAAATGTCGACCCTCATTGACTTGCTTTTTGCTTGTAGAATGCCCGAAAAATCGCCTACTGGCAGGAAATGTTTTATCATTTTCGAACTTGAAGACATTGCATGGCGTTTTATGCATTAAAATAAGAAGATCCGGATGGCCAGATTGACAGAGGTGGTAAAAAATCTATTGATTATCAATGTGATTGTTTTTTTTGCTGTAAAGTATTTATGGCCTTTTCCGGGTATTGACAGGTATTTTATGCTGGTCACACCCGGTCAACAGTT
>JAKQGD010000611.1 GCA_029573365.1 Bacteroidota bacterium
CATACGGTAAAAAAAGTATTGTTGAAGCATCACAGTTGAATTTATCCCATTGGTTTTATATAGACGGGAAATATGAGTACATGAATGCAGGTAGATTACAATGTTTATCCGTTTTCTAATTTGACCCTATACTTGTCAAATTCAGCGGACGCCATATTCCAGGTATTTTGACTTTTGTTGTTTTAGTAATAGATAACGGATTTGTTTACTGGACAGATTTAATGGTGGGTCTGTTTTTTGGAAAGAAACAATCCTATCCCTTAAAGGAAATTCATTGGCTATAGCAAAAAAACTGGTCAATCCTTATAGAAGATCCATTTGCTGAGTTCCTTAAAGCTTGCTTTCTTGCCGTACATCAGGATACCAACCCGATATATTCTGGCGGCGAGCCAAACAAGGAAGATGCTGAAAACAATTAATGAAAGTACGGATACTCCTATTTGCCACCAGGGCGGGTCAAAGGGCAGTCTTACAGGCATAACTATTGAAGACAACAGTGGTATCATACTTGACCATACTGCCAGTGAGCTGTCAGGGGCACTTACGGCACTGATACCGATATACATAGAAAACATCAATGGCATCATTACAGGTAGAGTCAGAGAGTTTGCTTCATTGATGTCTTCGCCTACTGCTGAGCCTATTGCTGCAAAAAGGGCCGAGTACGCAAAATATCCTGCAAGGAAATAGAACAATGTCAATGGCAGGATTTTCCACCAGTTCATCGATTTGATTTCAATAAAAACCTGGGCTATCTTTTCCTGTGATGACATGGCAATTTCTTCGACAGGCAGGTTGCCGGTATTTACCGGGCCCAGGGCATTAGGGTCTATATTAAACAATGACGTCCCGATAAAAAATATCACAGGCATCAGGATCATCCATATACCTATTTGCGTAAGCCCTACCAGGCCTACACCCAGTACTTTCCCCATCATAAGATCAAAGGGTCGAACTGATGAAATCAGTACCTCAACTATCCTGTTGATTTTTTCTTCCATGACAGACCTCATGACCTGCATCCCGTAAAACAGGATGATAAAAAACATCGCGTATCCCACTATACCGCCCAGAATGGAGCTTACAACGGTAGTAATTGAAGTCATTTTTTTATCTTCGAGGATGGGCAGTGGTACAGAATTTACCTCTGTATCCAGGCCCTTAAGCGTAGATTCATCCAGATTTAGTTTTTTCAGTTTGTAGTCCCTCAGTTTTTTACCTATGGCCGACTCTATGCCATAACTTTCGTCCATGGCCAGTGGATCGTCAGAATGATACCTGAAACTGTATTTTGCGGCCAGTGAGTCAGACAAAGGGGGAAGCTCTATGATGCCGGCAATCTTGCCTTCTTTGTATTCGGCAAGCTGGGCCTCCAAAGGTTGGTCTGAAAATCTGAACTCAAGATTTTTTCTGCTGGTGTTTAGGGTTCCCTGCAAGATATGAGTAGGGTCGTACACACTCAGCACCTTAGACTTATCGGAGCCGGTACCCATGATGAGAACTACCACTGCCATAAAAACTAAAATGCCTAGAGGAGTCAGCAGGGTGGTAAGTAAAAACGTCTTGTTAAGTACCCGGGTGAGATATTCCCTCTGGGTGACCAGCCATATTTTATTCATTGCTTAAAGCGACTTGTTTGATAAATATTTCATTTAAAGAAGGCAGGATTTCATTAAACTGAATAATGCTGCCACCACTGTCCATGATCAACCTCAGCATGTTATTGGCAGAGTCTCCGGTACCAGACTTAAAAGTGATGGAACCCTCTGATGCATTGATTATTTCAAAGCCATTGGTATCAATGCCATGTGAGAGATTTCCTTTGTAATGGATGTTAAATTTGTGCTCTTTAAACCTTTCCTTGATGTCATTGACATCTCCGCAAAGTACGATTTTGCCTTTGTTTATCAGCACAATGTCTTCGCATATCTCTTCTACCTGTTCCATGCGGTGGGTAGAAAACAGGATGCTCGCTCCTTTTTGTTTCAGGCTGTAGATTTCATCCTTTATAAGGTTTGTGTTTATGGGGTCCAGGCCGGAAAACGGCTCATCCAGTATGATCAGGACCGGATTGTGGACTACTGTGGCGATAAACTGTATTTTCTGACCCATGCCCTTGGACAAGTCGGCTATCTTTTTATCCCACCAGGAGAGGATGTCAAATTTTTCAAGCCAGCCTACTATTTTGCTCTTGGCATCTTTGGAAGACAATCCCTTGAGACGGGCCAGATACAGGAGTTGCTCTCCCACCTTCATTTTTTTATAGAGTCCACGCTCCTCCGGCATGTATCCTATCTCATTGGGATGCAGCCTGTTGAGTGGCTGGCCGTTAAAAAACACCTGAC
>JAKQGD010000614.1 GCA_029573365.1 Bacteroidota bacterium
CTTTTGCCGGTAGCTGTTGTTGACCATATAAATGCCAGTCAGAGTTACCATGCAGCCACCCATAATGGCAGGACTCAGAGATTCGCCGAGTACCAGGGCCCCTGTTAGCAATGCCACTATGGGATTAACATACGCATAAATGGTAGTTTGTGTGGTGGGCAAATGCTGCAGGGCGTACACATAACAGATAAAGCCAATCAGTGACCCGAAAATTACAAGATAAAAAATGGCAAACCATGATATCCTGGGGACCTCTGACAGCGGCATATGTCCCGGGTCAGTTGTGGCAGAAATAAATGACAACAACAGACCTCCCAGCATCATCTGGAATCCAAGGCCAAAGTAAGGATTAAATATTCGTGCATGGCGTTTAGTGTAGATGGTGCCTATGGACCAGGACCATGTAGCCGCCAACGATAATAAAATGCCGAGCCTGAAATCTGGATTTAAAAAGTCCCCAAGATGCCGGTAAAAAACTATACAAATGCCTGCAAAACCTGTAATGAGTCCCAGGAGTGCCAGGTTAGGCGGTTTGGATCGGTGACTGATCATGCCGGCTATGACAATCCACAGTGGGAAAATAGCCCCGATGATGGCTCCTAATCCGGCAGATATGTATTTGACACCCCAGGTGCTTAAACCATTACTGAGGACAAAATTTAAAATGGATAGGATGACCAGAGGGATAAATTCCTGTTTTCCGGGTAGTGGGTATTTTTTGGCCAGGTAATATGCCAGATAACACCCGCCACCAATGATCTGCCTGAGCCCCGCCATCTGTAGTGCCGGCATTTGCATGACACCCTGCTTTGAAACCACCCATGTCGTACCCCATACTATACTCACAATGGCCAGGGCTGCAAGGGCTTTGAAATTGGTACTTTGCTGTCGTATCTTTCCGAGCAGGTAAAACAACAGGCCGTTTATGGCATCAGAAATGATCCACTTGCTAACCTCCTTGATTTTGCCCAATTTTGTTATTTTTGTGCAAAGCTAATACATTATCAGATTTTGCCATATGGATTATTTTGTTGGTCAATAAACACTAAACTAAATTTGACATAGTGACGCCACTATTGGAAATCAGCGGTCTGGATGTCGTGTACCGGGATCCTTATGGTAAAAGTCTGGTTTTACTGGACCAGGTGTGTTTTACTCTTTCCAAAGGTGAAGTGCTGGGAATCACAGGGGAATCCGGCGGCGGAAAATCACTTACCGCTTTGTCGGTTATGGGATTGTCCTCCTATCTTCCAGGCATAGAGGCCAGAGGCCGCATCTATTTTAATGGGGAGGATGTGTCGTTAGCTTCAGAACGTAACTGGCAAAACATCAGAGGCAACAGGATTTCTATGGTCTTTCAGCAACCTGAGTCGACTTTTAACCCCCTGATGAAGTGTGGGAGCCAACTGATTGAGTGTATCACAACACACCAAAAAGTAAGCAGTAAGATTGCAGCTTCCATGGCCCGCGACTTGCTGGTCAGGGTGGGTCTGGCCGATACCGAAAGATTTATGGAAGCCTATCCCTTCAGACTGTCAGGTGGTCAGCTGCAGAGAATAGCCGTAGCCATGGCCCTGGCCAACAATCCGGTTATCATCATTGCTGATGAAATAACATCTGCCCTTGATACAGTGACAGCATCCCAGATTATCGACATCCTGAGTGATGTAAACAGAGCGGGGACAGCCTTGATATTTATTAGCCACGACCTAATGATGATGCAAAAAATTTGTGACCGTATCCTGGTCATCAATGCCGGTAAAGTAACCGAAGAGACTTCAGCCCCTTGGGCAAGCCCTTCACAGTTTTCTGTCAAAAATACTTCCCGCCAGTCTGCCCACGCAGATGAGGTAGTTATGGAAATCAAAGGCATTTCAAAGGTCTACAAAACAGGAGGATTGTCGTTATTTAGCAGGAAGAATAGTCATACAGCTCTGAATGATGTCAGTTTTAATCTCAGAAAAGGAGAGATGCTGGGTGTTTTGGGTATGTCGGGAAGTGGAAAGTCTACCCTGGCCAAAATTATTACAGGCATTGAAGAAGCCGACAACGGACAAATAATGCTTGGTTTGCAAAAACTTAACCCGGCGATTTACCGTACTGACAGTACCTTAAGAAAAAAGGTGCAATATATTTTTCAGGATCCTTTTTCGGTTTTTAACCCTTTTCAAACTTTTGGAGCAGCCTTGAAGGAAGTCGCTAACGCACACCGTATTTATGATGCCAATGCTAAAATATCCGGTATTTTAGAAATGCTTTCTCTGGATCCTATGTTGCTGGAAAGATATGTGCAGCAGGTATCTGGAGGTCAGAGGCAGAGGCTGGCCCTTGCAAGGGTGATGCTTTTG
Source organism: Bacteroidota bacterium (assembly GCA_029573365.1). Lineage (GTDB taxonomy): Bacteria > Bacteroidota > Bacteroidia > Chitinophagales > Saprospiraceae > OLB9. The sequence continues at coordinate 2,349 of JAKQGD010000614.1, forward strand.
TCGCCGGAGGTTATTGTTTTTGATGAGTCAATGTCTGCCATGGACACCAAAACCCGGCAGCACCTTATATCCTCAATCATCCGGATTCAAAACCAAACAGGCTTTTCAGGGGTGTTTATTAGCCACGATCCCCGGCTCATTTATGAAATGTGCCACAATGTGATTGTCATTGACAAGGGTCAAATAGTCGAATACGGGGATGTTTCAAAGGTTTTTAACAATCCGGTTTCTGAGGTAACCGGTTATATTCTCAAGGCATCAGGACTTGAAATGTGAAGCAGCCTGAAAGACCTTACCTGAGCCTGAGGCATCGGTTACAGAATAAGAGAACCCGGGCTGGATAGAATATGCCCCATATTCACCCATTTTTGAAAGTGCCAGAAAGCCGACCTGAAATGTTTTTGCTTTTTCCGGATTTATCTTTACCAACCTTTCCACTGCCAGGCGGCAGGCATTTTCCGGAGAATTGCCCTGTCTCATAAGTTCGACTACAAGGTGTGTTCCACAAATACGGATTACTTCTTCGCCCTGGCCTGACGACGTGGCCCCACCCACTTCATTGTCCACATACAGTCCACCTCCTATAATGGGCGAATCTCCGACTCTGCCGTGCATTTTAAATCCCATACCACTGGTGGTGCATGAACCGGAAAGATCACCATGCGAATCGAGAGCCACGATACCCATGGTATCATGATTAAAACTTCCATCTGACAGGCGTGACGGTGGATTAGTGTCCTTGCCGGATTGTCTGGCTTCAATGTTGATGACAGGCTTGTATTCTGATTTTTCCAGCCATTTGTCGTACTCTTTTCGTGCACTTTCTGATAACTCGCCTGATTCGGCAACAAACCCGTTTTCCACAGCAAATTTATAGGCTCCATCTCCGACCAGCATGACATGCGGGGTTGTTTCCATAATTTTTCGTGCTACGCTGGTGGGATTTTTAATTCTGCTCAGAAAGGCGACACTTCCCACATTGGCTTTTTCATCCATGATACAGGCATCAAGTGTGACTATGCCGTCTCTGTCTGGATTTCCACCCAGCCCCACACAACAATTGATGGTATCCTCTATGGAATTGGCGCCTTTTTCTACTGCATCGATCGCTTTACCGCCTTTGGTCATGATTTCCCATGCTACTTTGTTGACTGCCAGGCCACTATCCCAAGTAGAGACAACTACGGGCTTTGCTGCACGGGGAGGTGACTTTTCTGTACAGGATTTTAATATGGATATTGCAGGTATTGAAAAAAAACCTGCCCGCACAAAATTTCGCCGTGTAAATGCCATTTTTTAAGTGTTGATACGGTAAATGTATGGATTTAATTTTTATTCATAAAGTTTCGCCGCATTTGTTGACTACATATAGGTCCAGTTATGTATTAAATGGGTCGAATTTTCTATCTTTGCGGTCCTTAAAAATATATTGACCCATGTTTGAAAACCTAAGCGAAAAACTGGATTTTGCGTTCAGGAGCCTAAAAGGTGAAACTAAGCTTACAGAGCTTAACATTGCTAACTCCATCAAGGAAATTAGGAGGGCCCTCGTAGCCGCGGACGTCAACTATAAGATAGCAAAGGAATTTACTGACAAGGTAAAAGACAAAGCTATGGGCACCGAAAACGTACTTGCTGCTGTAAAACCCGGTGAGCTTATGGTTAAAATTGTTCAGGATGAAATGACTGAACTTATGGGCGGGCAAGCTGCGGGCATTAATATCAAGGGCAATCCCGGAGTAATTCTGGTATCTGGCTTGCAAGGTTCGGGAAAGACCACGTTTTCTGGTAAACTGGCTAAATTTCTTAAGGAAAAAAAATCCAAAAGACCTTTGCTAGTGGCATGTGACGTGTACAGGCCGGCTGCTGTGGACCAGCTTTCTGTATTGGCCGAGCAGGTAGGAGTACAGATATACAAAGAACCAGAAAATAAAAACCCGGTGCAGATCGCCCTCAATGCCATTCTGCATGCAAGGAGCCACTCACACGATGTGGTTATCATAGATACGGCTGGTCGCCTATCCGTAGATGAGGAGATGATGGCTGAAATAGAAAACATCAAAAACTCGGTAGTACCCACTGAGACCCTGTTTGTGGTAGATTCCATGACGGGTCAGGATGCGGTAAATACGGCTACGGTCTTTAACGAACGAATCAATTTTGACGGAGTAGTTCTAACTAAACTCGACGGAGACACTAGAGGAGGTGCAGCCCTTTCAATCAAGTATTCTGTTGGCAAGCCGATAAAATTTGTCAGCAGCGGCGAAAAAATGGATGCACTTGATGTCTTTTATCCCGAAAGGATGGCTCAGCGTATCCTGGGTATGGGAGATATCGTGTCCTTTGTCGAAAAGGCTCAGGAACAGTTTGACGAAAAAGAAGCCGAAAGGATTGAGAAAAAAATTAAGAAGAATAAATTTGACTTCAATGATTTTATTGGCCAGCTGCATCAGATCAAGAGAATGGGGGACATCAAGTCACTTATGAATATGATACCCGGTATGAACAAGATAACAAAAGACCTCAATATAGACGACAATGCCTTTAATAAGGTAGAAGCCATCATCCAGTCTATGACACCAAAAGAAAGGGCAAATCCCGAACTTATAAACATGTCCAGGAAGAAGCGTATTGCAGCGGGTAGCGGTAAAAATCTGCATGAAGTAAATATGTTTATTAAGCAGTTTGACCAGATGAGACAGATGATGCATATGATGTCCAAAGGCAAAGGTATGGACAAGTTTATGCAGGGTATGCCTAAT
>JAKQGD010000617.1 GCA_029573365.1 Bacteroidota bacterium
GCATCATTCCCTCGGTCCATCCGACCCTGTACTGCCTTTGAAGCTCTATTATCATCTCAATACTCCTTTAACCTCAACTTCATCCTTCCGATTTATCGGACTTAGACCACCTCAATGACAGAGAGCGAGTTGTGAGCTCCGTTCCTCAGTGAGTACTGTATACCATTGACCTCCTGGAAAAACTCCACAAGGACCACAAAGACGTTGATGCCGGTGGCCAGCGTCGGAGCAGCAGTGTGGGTGAGGTTGACATTGGAGGCATTGCCATCAATGGGCAGGTTGACTTTGTTGCTGATGGAAGTCTCAAACTCACCGGTAGCAAAATCTACCTTGGCCCATCCGGCAGAGATGCTCACATGCGTGGATCCCGGTGCAGTGGCTATGTCCATGGCCGGAATCAGCCCTGTGATGTCTAGGGCACCGGTGGTGGTGTTGAGAGCCCAGGGCTTGAACAGGATGCTGCTGAGCAGCGACCTGATTTTGAAGTTGAACCCCTTGAGCACGGCCTTGCCTTCAGGCAGGTCGAAACCCTCGTGGACATGCCTTTCACCCCGGGCGTTGGCGGCATCCAGATTCTTGACATCGGTCATGACCTTGGTGAGCCTGGAGGTCACCAGCTTGTCACTGGCCGTCATCATGAGATTGCGGAAAGCCAGGCGTAGCTGCTTGCCTGCGGAGGCAGACATGCCGAATTCGGCACCATTCTCCCGCGTCCTCTGGAAGGTGGGATCATTGGCTATTCTGTCGGCGGACACACCGCCTTTGGTTTTTACAAGGTAGCTACCGTCGTTGCGGTAAAAGGTGAGTTCATCCAACGTGCCCTCGATCTTCAAAAAACTCTTTTGTCTTGCCATTAGACTAGATTTAGATGTGAAACAATGACCCAAAAGTATGGGTGCATTTCCCACATTGTCAATCAACAGCTTCCGGAAATGACCAAAAGTGACACATTATGCCATAAATGACCAACTATTCCGCTTCAAGCGGAACTGAAAATCCCACAAATAGGGTTATTTTTGCATTAGATAAAATATCAATTTACGCATTAAATAAATCTGATATATGAATGTCAAAAAAGTGTCCAAAAGTTACTCCATAGATAAAGCATAGGAAAGGTATGGAAACGGTATGGATAGTGTATGGGAAGTGTATGACAAAAAAAGGGCAAAAATGGACCAAAACAGACCCATAAAAAAGAGGTAAAAAAATGGTAAAAACCAGGGTAATAATCTATCCAAAAGATGTGGCTTTGATCACCGGGCGGTCCGAGCGACACGGACGCAAGCTTTTGGCCATGGTGAGGGAGCGTTTGGGCAAGACCAGAGACCAGGTGGTGACGGTGAGAGAGTTTTGCGAGTACATGGGTCTGACAGTAGAGGAGGTGGCACCCTGGCTGATGTGAGGGGGTTACTTCCTGTTGAAGATCCTGGTAAAGAACTGCTGTTGTTTTTCCCTTATGTACTGTACACCCTGCATCAGGAATTTTGCCGGCTCCTTTCTTTGCATGATCTCATGAGTGAGTTTATGGATGTCATGAACTTCTACACCAAGGACCTTAGACAGGTGTTCGTGGGTTTCTGTGATGCTGAGCTTGCCCTGGTTAATGACAGCTTTGGATTGCAGGAGCTGTAAAAGTTCACCGTACTCGGTCTTGGTGCCTGTCCATTTGAGGACGGCATGGTCCGAGATTTTTTCAAGGATGGTCCTTTTGTCATTGACCGTATCCAGATATTTTTCTAACATAACGAGTGCTCTGATGATGATATTAATGTCCTTGGATGCAGCTTCTTTAGTAAACAAAAGATGGTCTTTATCGGTTCCGCCCAACCGATAATAAATAATGTGCTCCAGGATTCTTGTTGATTCTGCTTTAAGGATTTTGTATTGTTTGCGGTAGTATTTTCTCTGTCCAAGAGGTTTTCGGACCTCAAGTTCCAGGAGTTTATCATAAAACACGCCGTATCTGAAAAACTCCGGCTTCTGTGATTTGTAATAGTGGATTTCTTCATTCAGGTCATAAAAAGTGTAACGATCTTCGACACTTGTCAGCTCATTGGCCAGAGCCAGGAACAATTGGAGTCTGTGACTTATTATATCCACGGACATGGGGCTGTGGTGTGGATAGTGCTGACATTCCTCTTCAAACTTAGCTGTTACCATATGCAGTTTTTCAATGAGCATAGATTCTAAAGAGGTTATGTCAAATCCTAAGGTTAGTGTGTTAATAATCAAAATGGTAATCAATACAACGTCCTGGCAGGGCCGGACGCTTCTTCACCGGTGGGATTTTAAGTTGGATTTAACGCCTTGGAGACACAAAACAGGGGGAAGGCTGCCTTATAGACAGCCCTCCCCGGGTACGATTTATCACTTGGCCTGTCTGCTGGAGGTATCCGGCTTACTGGCGGCCAGTTTTTCGCTGAGCATTTCCATTTCGGCACCCACCCTGGATTCCAGGATGCGGCCGTAGATCTGTGTCGTCTTGATGCTGTTGTGGCCGAGCATCTTGCTGGTAGCTTCCATGCTCACGCCATTGGCGAGCAGCACGGTGGTAGCAAAGGTGTGCCTGGCCATGTGCATGGTCAGGTGTTTGGTGATGCCGCAGATGTCGGCAAGTTCCTTGAGGTAAGCGTTGAGCTTCTGGTTGCTCTTCATGGGGAGCAGCTTGTTTTTGCTCACACATTCGGGGTGGTCGGCATACCGCTGGATGATCTCCTGGGCGGGTTCGAGCAGAGGTACATTGGAGACATTTTCTGTCTTTTGCCTGGATGTGTATATCCATTTGAGGCCATTGATGCCGGTACCGATGTGGTCGGGGCTGAGGCTGGCAGCGTCCTTGTAAGTGTAGCCGGTATAGCAGCAGAAGACAAAGCAGTCCCTGACTTCGCGGAGGCGTGCCACGGGTATGTGTTTGTCTATGATACGCTGGAGCTCCTCATGGGTGAGGTACTCACGCCTGGACTCCTTGACCGGGCACTTGTAATTGGCAAAGATGTTCTTGTCTGTCCACTCGTGGTTGACAGCAAAATCCATGACCCTGTTGAGGTATTGGATATACTTTACG
>JAKQGD010000618.1 GCA_029573365.1 Bacteroidota bacterium
AATAAAATCCGTCTTGAGATACTTTCAAAAGAGTTTGTTGAAAAGTCAGCCTCCCTCACCAAAATATTCAGAATAGAAAGACTACAGCAGGACCTGACCAGGGCCACCGACAAGCTGAAAGACATTCTCCAACAAAAAGAACAATTTGAACCCAGAAAGCTGAGACTCGAAAGGCACAAGGCCCTTGACCCGCACAGAGGTGAGTTGGCACTCTATGACCACGACCGTAAAAAACTGGCAGCCTTGCAGGAGGACCTGAACCGGACAGCAGACCGCATCAAGACCCTGGAGGAGGACCTCAAGACTGCCATAGTAAAAATGGGCAGGCTTACAGGTTTGCCTATCACGGAAGAAAACTTCCTTCAGGAAATGCACAACTTCGAGGCCCTCATCGGCACGCTTGACGACAAAATAAACAAAGTCGCGGAACAGGGCCAAATTGAAAAAAACAGATATCTTAGCTTTCTTAAGGCCAATAATGACAACCGCATCATAGGGCAGCTCGAAAATTCGGCCATTACCTCCCACCCAGACCCGGTAAAAGAGATGCTTACCCAACTCACTAATAAGTATCCCGAGCCTAGAAAAATATCGGAGATAGAAGCCGAAGAAAAATCTGTCAGAGAACAAAAGCAGGTTTGGGACTCCAGGATCTACGAAGCACGCCAGCACCAGGCAACAGTAGCCCAGATCAAAGCATTACAAAGCCAGTCAGGTACACTTGCAAAGGACCTTGAAGAGATGGAAACCATGAAAATCAAGGAAGACGAGGCCCTGGAAACCTGTCGAATACTAGTAGAAAATCTGGAAAAACAAAAGGAGTACAACCTGGCTGTGGCAAGCCTCGATGACCACAGAAGCCACCTGATACCCGGTCAACCCTGCCCTCTTTGCGGCTCTGATGACCATCCATATGCCGGTACCAAAGTTCTAACCGATCTGGGCAAAACAGAGCTGGAGCTAAGTCAAGCACGCCAACAGCTTAAGACCAGCCGGGAAATCAAGGACAAGATCACCGAATCTATCGTACAGGCACGCACAAGGCTGGAGGAAATAAAACAGCAGATGGAAGAAAGACAACAGTCAGCCTCAGCCATCGAAGCACAGTGGTCCCACTATGGAACCGGCCTCCCAGACCTGGCCATGGCTGAGGAGCAAGCCAACAAGCTGCAAAACCGCATAGATGTATTGGCCGCTGAGGCGGATGAAGTGGCTACCCTCACCCTGTTGTCCCAGGCCTCAGTTGTGCTTTCGGACATTTTACGCCTAAAGGATGAGCACGAGAATATCAGCCGTCAAAGGCAACAAAGATACACGGGCAAAGATGTCAGGACCGACACCAACCGCATACAAAATGAATATGTCAGTGCCCGGGACGTGCTCATAGAAAACAAATCAAGGTTGATTACCCGCGGCAAGGAAGCTTCCGCCCTGAGGTCGTCAGTGACAGCTTACGCTGAAAGGCTGGTCGGACCTTTGAAGGCACTCGGATACAACGACATCCTGATGGCACAGGCAGATGTTTTGTCTGACCAGGAACACCGTGACATCAATGAAACCAACGAAAGACTGACAAAGGAAGAAATCGCGGCACGTACAACCGTAAAAGACATCACTAGCGAACTTGAAAATACTACTGTAACACATATCGCCACAATAAGCAAGGAAGACCTTACCCTCGAAATAAAGGGCATGGAAGAGGAAAGAACCAGGCTTGACCGGGAAATAGGAGCCCTAAGTAATGAACTTACACAAAACGAAGAAGTCCACAAAACAATAAAGAAGGAACTCAAAGAACTGGAACAGTTGCAACAGGATGCAAAAGGATGGCTCCACCTCAACGAACTCATAGGCGATGCCACCGGCAACAAATACTCCAAATACGCTCAGAACCTGAGTCTCCGCCATCTCATACATCTGGCCAACAAAAGGCTGTCAGACCTGAATGACCGCTATGTGCTCGACTTTACGGACATTGAAACAGATCTGACCGTAGTGGACCTGTACCAGGGAAGGACCACACGAAGCGTGAGAACCCTCAGCGGTGGCGAGTCCTTTATCGTTAGCCTGGCACTGGCACTCAGTCTCTCAGACATGGCATCCGAAAATGTGCGGCTCGACAGCCTGTTTATAGACGAAGGATTTGGCACTCTCGACTCAGAAATGCTGGAAACCGCCATCGACACCCTCGAAAGATTGCAGTCAGACAGCGGCCGCACCATAGGCATCATCAGCCACATAGAAAGCCTCAAGGAAAGAATCACCACCCAGATCAGGGTGCAAAAAAACGGGCAGGGCTACTCTTCGCTTGAGGTAATATAAAAGGTAAAATTGGAGATTGCGACATTATTATGACTGCCAGGCTATCAATGGCATTATTCCAGAATTTCCAATCAGCCTTATTTACTACTTATCCTGTAATACAGAAGATAATCCACAGTTAATTATACAATAGTCCGC
>JAKQGD010000621.1 GCA_029573365.1 Bacteroidota bacterium
ACCGGTGTGCTCAAAAAGGTTTACCCCTATGATTCGTTCTTCGCCGCTGTCTATTCTTGCCTGCTTGGCTGCAGCAGCTTCCTCGATTCTCAGCTTGGGTATGCCGGCTTCGATGGCACGGGTCATGCCCCCCAGCGACTCTATTTCCATGATGTGGGCCCATGCTTTGTCAGCAAGCTGGCCTGTCAGTGTTTCTATATACCACGATCCTCCCATAGGGTCCAGGGCCTTAACAATCTCCGTTTCTGACTGCAGATATTTCTGGGTATCGCGGGCTATTCTCGCCGAATAATCCGTTGGAAGAGCAATGGCCTCATCCAGTGAATTAGTATGCAGGGATTGAGTCCCACCAAATGCTGCAGCCATGGCCTCTACACATGTGCGGGCTATATTGTTAAAAGGGTCCTGGGCTGTCAGGCTGTACCCCGATGTTTGGCAATGTGTCCTTAGAGCCAGGCTTTTTGGATGGGAGGCCCCAAACTGCTTCACGATTTTTGACCAAAGCAGCCTTGCAGCCCTCATTTTTGCAATTTCCATAAAAAAATTCATTCCTATGCCCCAGAAAAAGGAAAACCTGGACACAAAACTATCCACGTCAAGACCGGCGGCAATTCCTGCACGAATATACTCCATACCGTCCGACAGCGTGTAGGCTAGCTCTATGTCTGCGGGTGCACCAGCTTCATGCATATGGTAGCCCGAAATGGAAATGCTGTTAAATTTTGGCATACGTCCCGCAGTAAATGCAAAGATGTCAGAGACGATTTTCATTGATGGCCCGGGCGGATAAATGTATGTATTTCGCACCATAAATTCCTTCAGTATGTCATTCTGTATCGTACCACTCAGTTTTTCCATGGCCACGCCTTGCTCTTCGGCAGCCACAATATAAAAGGCAAGCACCGGTATGACGGCACCATTCATCGTCATGGAGACGGACATCACATCAAGCGGAATACCGTCAAAAAGCACCTTCATATCCTCCACAGTATCTATAGCTACCCCGGCCATACCTACATCGCCGGCTACCCTGGGGTGGTCAGAGTCATAACCTCTGTGGGTTGCCAGGTCAAAAGCCACAGAGAGCCCTTTCTGTCCGGCGGCTAGGTTTCTGCGATAAAAGGCGTTGCTGTCTTCGGCGGTAGAAAAGCCTGCATATTGCCTTATGGTCCACGGTGATGTCAGGTACATGGTACTGTAAGGCCCTCTCAGATACGGCGGAATGCCCGCATGATATGCCGTATGCCCCAGATTACGGATGTCTTCCGGACCGTAAGCAAATTTGAGGTCTATGCCTTCAGGTGTTTTAAAGGTCTCGTGGCGCCTATTCATGTCTTTCTTGTTTTGGGCTTGTAAATTTAGTTATTTTTCCGGCTTTCGCCAAAGGGCACGCGGCTTGGATTCTTTCTTTCCAGCAAGGACATATACCAACATTTCGCCCAAATGCCTTCAATTGATTAGTTTTGTGCTCTTTAACACATCTCAGGACAGCAGGATGCAGTACCTAAATCTCGAAAATGTCAGTCGCTCTTACGGCGAAAAAGTGCTCTTCAGCAATGTAAATCTTTCCATCAGTAAAGGCGACAAGATCGCCCTGGTGGCTAAAAATGGCAGCGGCAAATCCACCCTTTTGCGATTGATTGCAGGAAAGGAAGGTTCTGATGGCGAAAATGCCAAAGTCTTTATTTCGAAGGAAATCAGAACCGCCATACTGGAGCAGGATCCCGTCTTCAATCCACACGATACGATTCTGGAGGCTGTCCTCGATTCGGATAACGAAGCTATAAGGGCTGTAGCTGATTACGAAAAGGCAGTCATTGCAGGTGACGAGGTGTTGATGCATAAATGTGTTTCGAGGCTTGATGACCTCAAAGCCTGGGACCTCGAATCCCGGATCATGGAAGTACTCCACAGGCTCAAACTCAGAGATATAACCAAAAAAACGGGTGAGTTGTCCGGTGGTCAGGCAAAAAGACTCGCCCTCGCAAAGATCCTGATAGACCAGCCAGATTTTCTGATCCTCGACGAGCCCACAAACCACTTGGATATAGAAATGATAGAGTGGCTCGAAACCTACCTGCAGAGTCCGGGCATCACCTTGTTTATGGTGACCCACGACAGATATTTTCTGGAAAACATATGTAATGAAATCCTGGAGTTGGACAACGGCAAAATTTATGTCTACAGAGGTAATTACTCGCAGTATCTCGAAAAGCGGGAAGCACGTCTGACCAATGAAGCTGCCAACCTGGACAAAACCCGCAAACTGTATGCCCGCGAACTCGAATGGATGCGGCGACAACCACAGGCCAGAACCACAAAGGCAAAGTCCAGGATCGATGACTTTTATGACATTAAAGACAAGGCATCGGTCAGAAGACCTGGTGACGAAGTAAGCATTCCTATACAGACATCGTGGCTTGGCTCCAAGATTCTCGAGATGCACAATGTCGTTAAAAAGTTTGACAGTACGGTAATTCTTGACGGATTTACCTACAAGTTTAAAAGAGGCGAAAGAGTAGGTATTGTCGGCCCCAATGGTACCGGCAAATCTACCTTCCTCAGGGTCATGACTCAGCAGATGCAGCCTGATGGCGGCAAGGTTGTGGTGGGAGAAACCATTTCTTTTGGCTATTATACACAAGAGGGACTCAGGCTTAAGGAAGACAAGACCGTCATCGATGTCATCAGGGACATTGCTGATTTTGTACCGCTGGAAAAAGGCCAAAAAATTACAGCCGAGGCTCTATTGGAAAAATTCCTTTTTCCGCGGCCTCAGCAGAGGGTGTACGTATCTCAGCTGAGCGGTGGGGAAAAAAGGCGGCTTTACCTGCTTACTGTGCTCATGAAAAATCCCAATTTTCTGATCCTGGACGAGCCCACCAATGACCTTGATATCATCACCCTTAATGTGTTGGAAGATTATCTGGCGGACTTTACAGGGTGTCTGGTCATAGTGACCCACGACAGGTATTTTATGGACAGGCTGGTAGACCATATATTTGTGCTGGAAGGAGGCGGAAAGGTCACTGACTTCAATGGCAGCTATTCTGAATATCGGCTCCATCAAAAGGAAGAGGCTCAGCAAAAACAAGGGTCAGGTAATGCCCAGCAAACAGAATCTGTAACATCCGAAAGCAAAGGGAAAGCGACTTTTGAGCAGCGAAAAGATTTCGCAAGACTCGAAAAAGAAATTAAAAAGCTCGAAGACCGCAAGGCAGAAATCAATACTATGTTTGAAGACAGCAGTATGTCTCACGACAGGATTATGGAACTTTCGTCCGAACTGGAAAAAATCAATGTACAGATCGAAGAAAAGGAGACCCGCTGGTTTGAGTTGGTGGACCTTATGTAAAATGGTCCGGCAGTTGGAAGCAGTTAAAATTGTATGCCCAGGCCTACACCGGCGGGACTTGATGACAATCGGATTGAAAGATGTTCTTTTCTCTTTATTGCATTGTTATAATTAAGGATTGCTTTTCGTTTGGAGTTTTGGGAGGCAAAAGCAAAACCTATGGCGACGCCTCCGCAAAGCAAATTACCGACGAGCCCTGTAGTGGCTTTTTTTCTATCGTATGAATTATTCAGCATATAGTAAGTAAAACCTATCTGACCGGCCAAAGCTGCGTATCCAAATGCATTTTGAACCTTGGATTTTTTCCAATAGTCATTGGATACCGGAACTCTTTTCATCAGTTTTCCTACCTCAGAAGCAGAAATCCGGTTACTGTCTTCATAATACTTTTGACCAAAAAACCCCGGAAATACGGTAATTTCCTGCCCGTACGATTTTAAACCTAAAGTAAAACAAAGCAAGAATACAAGTGGGGCAATTCTCATGCTTCAATAAATTGGATTTATATAAATTTGAAAAATAGAACGGTTTGTAAAGTTGTTTATTGTCTGGTTTATAGCAAAGTGAGAATATCCATGTCTTTTTTTCATAAATTTGCAGGCTATTAGGAATTAGAGATTTTAAATATGAATACAATAAATATAACTCTGCCTGATGGCAGTGTAAGGCAATATCCTCATGGAGTGACCTCTATGCAAATTGCACAGAGCATCAGCGAAGGACTGGCCAGAAACGTACTTTCGGCTACCGTCAATGGTGAAGTGTGGGATGCTACAAGACCTATTAATGGTGATGCTTCCCTAAAACTTCACACTTGGAATGACAAGGAAGGCAAGGCCACCTACTGGCATTCGTCTGCACACCTGATGGCCGAAGCTCTTGAAGCCCTCTTTCCGGGAGTGAAATTTGGTATCGGCCCGGCCATCGATAATGGCTACTATTACGACGTCGATACGGGAGACACAACCCTTACTCCTGCCGATCTGCCCAGGATAGAAGAAAAGATGATGGAACTCGCAAAAAATAAAAACAGTTACATCCGCAGGGAAGTTTCCAAGGCAGATGCGATAGCTTATTTCACAGATAAAGGCGACGAATATAAACTGGAGTTGCTCGAAGGGCTCGAAGATGGGCAGATTACCTTTTATACGCAGGGAAATTTTACAGATCTTTGTAGGGGGCCGCATATTCCTGACACCTCATCCATCAAGGCTGTCAAGCTGATGAATCTGGCCGGAGCTTACTGGCGTGGAGACGAAAAACGCAAACAGATGACCAGAATCTATGGCATCACCTTTCCAAAGTCTAAAGAACTTACCGATTATCTGGAACTGCTCGAGGAAGCTAAAAAAAGGGACCACAGAAAACTGGGAGCAGAGCTGGAATTGTTTATGTTTTCTGATAAGGTAGGTCAGGGTCTTCCTATCTGGTTACCCAAAGGTACACAGCTAAGGGAGAGGCTGCAGAATTTTCTCAGAGCCGAGCAGGAAAAACTAGGCTACCAGATGGTGGTTACGCCTCACATCGGTTCTAAAACACTTTACGTCACATCCGGCCATTATGCCAAGTATGGTGCCGACAGCTTCCAGCCGATACATACTCCAAAAGAGGGCGAAGAGTTTCTCCTCAAGCCGATGAACTGTCCACACCACTGTGAGATCTTTGGTCACAGGCCGAGGTCGTACAAAGAGTTGCCATTGCGTATTGGAGAGTTTGGGACAGTTTACAGATATGAGCAAAGTGGTGAACTGCATGGCCTGTCACGGGTACGTGGGTTTACACAGGACGATGCACATATTTTTTGTACTGTGGAGCAGGTAAAGGGTGAGTTTCTCAATGTCCTAGAGCTGACACAGATGGTCATCCGTAAGATGGGCTTTGACAATTTTACGGCCCAGATATCACTCAGAGATCCCGGGAAACCGGAGAAGTATATTGGCTCAGAAGAAAACTGGAACGCAGCTGAAGCCGCCATCATCGAGGCCACCAAAGAAGTAGACATGGAAACCACGACCGTGCTAGGGGAGGCAGCCTTTTACGGACCCAAACTTGATTTTATGATCAAGGATGCCCTGGGAAGGTCATGGCAACTTGGCACCATTCAGGTAGACTACAATCTGCCTGAACGTTTTGGTCTCGAGTATATAGGTTCTGATAACCAGGCCCACCGGCCGGTGATGATACACAGGGCTCCGTTTGGGTCTATGGAGAGGTTTATCTCTATACTTATCGAACACACAGCCGGAAAATTCCCACTGTGGCTGACGCCCGATCAGTTCGCTTTGTTGCCTATCTCTGACAGACTGGTGCCATACTGCGAGTCCGTAAAGGCAGAGCTTGCCAGGCATGACATCCGCGGATTTATTGATGAGAGGGCAGAGTCTATTGGTCGGAAAATCAGGGACACTGAGCTCAAACGTGTTCCATATATGCTGATCATCGGCGACAAGGAGGCTGAAAACGGACAAATCTCAGTAAGAAGACAGGGCCAGGGTGACCTGGGAACCATGGACATCAGTGACTTTATAACGCGGTTTACAGCTGAGCTTTAAGTATTGTTATATAATCAGAGTTTTCTGATCAGCCCTTCCTGGGCTGTGCTTGCCACAAGGAGGCCGTCGGCTGTAAATATTTTGCCTGTACAGTAGGCTCTACCGCCATTGGCATTGGAACTCTCGACCACATACAACAGCCATTCATCTGTTCTTGCCGGCCTGTGAAACCACATGGCGTGGTCCAGACTTGCTATTTGCATAGGAGTAGTAAAAAATGACATACCATGCGGAAACAAAGCCGTAATAAGAAGGTTGAAATCCGATGCATATGCCAGCGTGGTCTGATGAATCAGCGGGTCATCGGGGAGGGTGCCATTGGTCCTGAACCATGTGTGGTTCATGGCGGGTCTGATTCTGGGATGGAAAGGGTCATAGTGCTCCACAGGGTGAAATACAAATGGCCCGTCAGGTGCAAAGATACCCCGGGGTTGTATCTTAAATTTACCTGCAAATTCTGCAAACAGGTCAGAAAACGAAGTCAGCGATTCTGGCCTTGCTACATTGGGCATAGTGGCCTGATGTTCTATGCCACTTTCAGCTTTCTGATATGAGGCTGACATGACAAAGATATCCCGGCCCGACTGTGAAGCCACAACCCTCCTGGTATTAAATGACTTGCCATCCTTCATCACCTCAACTCTGTATGTGATAGGCAGATCATTGTCTCCCGGATTGATAAAGTAACAATGCATGGAGTGAAGCACTTTGTCGTCGGATATGGTGGTGTTGGCTGCTGATACCGCCTGGGCCAATACCTGGCCTCCGTATACATTGGGGCTGCCTATAAACAGATTGTTGCCCGAAAACTCAAGGTCTCCCTTTTTCTCTAGAGTGAGGATTTGCAACAACTCTGGCAACTGACTAGCCATGTGCAGGAAATTTTTCCATTTCTTTGAGATACAAACCCATAAACCCCACCGCTAATATCAGGTGTAGTATAAAAGGGCCGATACTTGCTGTCAGGTGCTGGCCATAAAGGCTGTAGAAGTAAAAAGCTACAATCAGGTGGAATGAAACCACCGCCAGGCAAATCTGCCTGTACATATGATTGTATTCAAATCTGCGGTATAAAAGAAACGAGAGTATCCCAAAGATAAGTGCAAGGATACCATACAACCGGGAGACGGCTATGGTCTGAGGTGCCTGTCCTTCGTCCTGCAGCAGCATCGAAGGCACCATAATCAGGACAAAGCCTGCCAGACCTTCGATGAATGCATTTATTAGTAAAATGTTCCTCAGCATAATTTTTTTTGGTTTACGTTATTTGTTACTACGGGTCAGTTGTGTCACGGGCTTTCCTTTAACTTCCGTCAATGAGTCCATGGAAAACCTTGCTTCGTAGATGAGTCCACCATCTTCGTCCCACTTGCGGAGGTATCCGTTTTTCTTTTCGTCCTTAAATTCTGAGACATACTGCAAATTGCCTGATTCGTAAAAAATCGTATCACCCCCGTTTTTTAAGCCGTTGACGTAATACTGCACTTCTTTGGTGGCTCCGTTTTCATAGTAGACGGTTGTTTTTCCTTCTTGCTTGTCGTCTTTAAAAAACTTCTCCCCTTTGATAGCTCCCGAGGGATAATAGTCGGTCATTTTGCCTTCTATCTTGCCATTAACCCTTGTATAAATTCTTGACACCTCTCCGGTGCCATAGGTCTCTTTTATTTCCTGACTGGGTGGAGGTACAGGGTCAGTTTTTATGTTTTCTTTGCAGGCACTGAGCATCAACGCCATACTCACTATAAAAAATTTTAGGCCGAAATTATTTTGGTTAAACATATGAAACAGCATTTGGTATTATTAACAAACTAAAACAAAAAAGGGCCATTGACAAATGACCCTTTTAATATTCTTAAGATGATTTATTTACTTACTCCAGGGAAGATTGTTTACAGCCCTTCCGATTTCAGTACCGTATCTGACACCTTCTTCAGCATCCATTCTGTAATGAACTCCAAGTGGAACCCTTGACCATGCATTTTCCAGTGCCATTTCAAAGAAACTGCTAAACGTCCTGGGATAACCTGAAAATTCGGCCCTGTTTTTATGGCAGTTGTCTGTCATCCCGTAAGAATATCCAAACACACTTGCCAAAGCTTCGGAAGCAGCTGAACCAAATGTGGCATGTCCTGAAGGGTAGGCAGGGAATGATGGGGAAATACCGTTGTCACCGGTAAGCGGGTTGTCAAGGTTTGGTTCCCAGGATGGATCTATTAGCCTTTTGATATAGGTTTCAGGCCTTTCGAGGTTGTATTTGTACTTGGAGTTCCAGCATCCTATAGCTGCATCATGCAGGGCTATTCCTACTTTTGCATTAGCAACAATGGCTTCAGACAGATTGGCCTTTTCGTTTTCATATACCTGATTGGCTATGGCTATAAACCTGGAAGGCGGGCTGAAAGTCAGTCCGAGGAGGTCGTCGCTCCAGAATTCGCCTACCCACTCAGTCTGATACGAAAGGCTGGGTGTGTTTTGCGACATTACTTCCAGTGCCTGTACATAAAGTGATGAACCTGGCTCTTCGCTGTAATTACCTACATAATAAGTGTAAGGTCTGCAAACTTTGAGGTCTTCCTTGATGGCCAAAGTCCTGCCTTTGCCCCAGTATGGAAACATGCCCTGACCAGGACCAGGAACAGTTGGCGTCCATGCACCTGGCTCACCAAGTCTGTCTTCCCAGTTGTTGTTTTTAAACGGATCCTTGTAACCGTCGAAAGTAGCAGCATCGGTTTTCATCCAGTCCCAAAAGGCTGCAGCCACTGCTTCGCCATGGTTTTTGGATCTGAGGAACACTTCTTGATTTACAGTTTCCTGAAAAAGTTTTTCATTTTTATTGGATAAAGCTGATATTTTGCTGTAAAGGCTGCTTTCCACTTCAGGGAAAAGCCTGCTGTAGAGGTAATTGTTTACGGCATTTACCACTGTAGGCCAGTGGTATTCCTGATTGGCAAAAGCACTGGGTACATTAAGACCGTTATACAATTTTGCAAGAGAAGCATTGGCAGGCATGCCTGATATACAAGCTTCATAATTGGCAAGTCCGACATATCCCAAAGCATTAGCAGTAGGACATGGTCGGTATCCCGCTGCATATCTTTCAATCTCTAGCCACAGGTTGTTCCATTCCTGAACTGACTGACTGTCGTATTTATCAACGGATTTAAAAGTTGTTCCTCCTTCTTCAGTGATATCTTTTTTACATGAATGAAAAAGGGTCGCCACAACAATAAAGGCACTAAAAAGTAATAATAACCTTCTCATTGGAATAAAATTTAAACGAAAATTCGAAATGTTTTGGATAAAATTGTAAAACAGGGACAAAAATAGGTACTCGGTGGCACAGGAACAATAAAAATCAATGAAAATTTTGTATAATTTTTAGCAATTCAACAACTTGTTTATTAATGTGTTACAAAACTTGCTTATATATATTTTGGTTTTACACATATGTATTGTCTGTGTAAAAATAAGCATTATGAACAGGTTTGGAGGCCGTTTTAGACTAATTGTCATAACTTTGGCTTTTTAAACTGATTTTTAATATACATTATGGACCATCTGGTGGGCATTAGAAGAGACTTTGTCAGGTGTCTTGCCGAAAAATTTGGCTATAACACCACTCAAGACAATGTTCCAGTCAATGAAACAAGACGCGAGTTTTCCGGTGATTACACGTTTGTGCTCTTTCCTTATGTCAAGGAACTTAGAAAATCTCCTGCGGAGCTAGGAGCAGTCATTGGAGACTGGCTGGTGGCCCATACCGACAATATCATTTCCTACCAAGTGGTGCAGGGATTCTTAAATGTCAGTATGTCAGATGGATTCTGGAAGCATACTCTTGACGATATCAGTTCCATTAAGGATTATGGAAGCAGTCCGGCTACCGGCGAAAAGGTGATAGTGGAGTTTTCTTCTCCTAATACCAATAAACCGCTGCATCTTGGCCACATAAGGAACATCCTGCTGGGCTGGTCGTGTGCCCGCATTCTGGAAGCCAACGGATACGATGTCATCAAAACACAGGTAATCAATGACCGCGGTATAGCCATTTGTAAGAGCATGCTTGCCTGGCAAAAGTTTGGTAACGGAGCCACCCCCGAAAGTTTGCAAATCAAGGGAGACCATATGGTGGGGGATTACTATGTTTTATTCGAAAAGACATTCAGGACGGAATATGAAATGTGGCAGCAATCCGCTGAAGGTCAGGCCATTTACCAAAAACTCAAAAAGGCGGGGCAGGATACAGACTCCTTTTTTAAGGAATATAAAAACACCTATTTTAACGATTATAGTGTCATCGGCGGCGAAGCGAGGCAGATGCTGCTCGACTGGGAGGCCGGTAAGCCGGAAGTCAGGGCTCTGTGGCATCAGATGAATGGATGGGTGTACCGGGGTTTTGACGAAACGTATACAAAGTTGGGTGTGAGTTTTGACTGCGTGTATTACGAGTCAGAGACATATCTACTGGGTAAAAAAGCCATAGATGACGGATTGCAAAAAGGCATTTTTTATAGGCAGGATGACGGCAGCGTATGGGTAAACCTCGAGGATGTAGGCATGGACCGCAAAATTTTGTTGCGGAGCGACGGCACTTCCGTATACATGACTCAGGATATAGGTACTGCCCAAAAGAGATACGAAGACTACGGCATCCGCCGTATGGTTTACACTGTTGCTGATGAACAGGATTACCACTTTAAGGTATTGTTTGAAATACTCAGAAGGATGGAGGAGCCCTATGCTGACGGACTTCATCATTTGTCATACGGCATGGTGGAGCTGCCCACAGGAAGGATGAAGTCACGTGAAGGTACCGTCGTAGACGCTGACGATCTGATAACAGAAGTCATAAGCGAAGTCAGGACCATTTCTGAGGAAAGAGGGGAGCTGGCTGCATTGCCAATAGAAGAACAGGAGCTGATACTCAGACAGATAGGTCTGGGGGCTCTGAAGTTTTTTATGATCAAGGTCCAACCCAGAAAAAGGATGATCTTTGACCCACGGGAATCAGTAGACATGCAAGGGCAGACAGGCCCTTATATACAAAATGCCGGAGTGCGTATAAAGTCTGTATTGCGTAAAGCAAACACTGAGACTGCGGGCTCTTACGATAAGTACTCAGATGTCAGTGAGCTGGAGAAAGCTCTGCTGAGACAACTGATACAGTTTCCACAGGTCGTCAAAGAAGCGGGCATTAATTACGATCCTTCGGCTTTGGCCAATTATGCCTATCAGCTGGCCAGGGACTATCACAGATTTTATCACGAAGTCAGAATACTCAATGCCCCGGATGCGGCAGCTAAAAATTTTAGAATAGCCCTCAGCGGCCAGGTCGGCAGGGTGCTGGAAAAAGCCTTTTATCTATTGGGTATAGAAATGCCTGAAAGAATGTAATCTATCAATTCATACAAGGAAAGTTTACAACATGGAAGAGAAAAGAGAATCCCTCAATTTTATAGAGCAGATCATAGAAGAAGATCTGGCCTCGTCCAAGCACAATGGCCGCATTTTGACCAGGTTTCCGCCGGAGCCTAATGGGTATCTGCATATAGGGCACGCCAAGGCAATCTGCATTAATTTTGAAACGGCAAAAAAGTACGGAGGAACCACCAACCTAAGGTTTGACGACACAAATCCCACCACTGAGGATACCGAATATGTCGACAATATCATGAAGGACATTAGATGGCTGGGATTTGACTGGAACGGCGAGGCTCTTTATGCTTCTGATTACTTCGGGCAGCTGTATCAGTATGCCGTCACTCTCATTAAAAAAGGCTTGGCTTATGTGGATGACAGTACACCTGAGGAGATCGCAGCAATGAAAGGTACTCCGGGTGAGCCTGGCAAAGATAGTCCGTTTAAATCCCGGACAGTTGAAGAAAACCTGGACTTGTTTGAAAGGATGAAAAACGGTGAATTTCCTGACGGTTCTAAGGTGCTGCGGGCCAATGTCGACATGACCTCGCCAAACATGCTGATGCGAGACCCCATCATGTACCGCATCAAAAAAGAACAACACCACCGCACTGGTGGCGATTGGTGTATATACCCTATGTATGATTTTGCCCACGGTCAGTCCGATTCGATAGAAGGTATCACACATTCGCTGTGTTCACTGGAGTTTATACATCACAGGCCGCTATATGACTGGTTTATAGAAAAGCTGGAGATATTTCCAAGCAGGCAGATAGAGTTTGCAAGGATGAATGTAGAGTATATGATTACCTCGAAGCGTAAACTGCTGAAGCTGGTGAATGATAATTACGTAAGTGGCTGGGATGATCCTCGGATGCCTACCATATCTGGTATGCGTCGCAGGGGATATCCTGCAGCAGCTATTCGCACTTTTTGCGATAAAGCGGGCGTGGCCCGCCGCGAAAATACCATCGAAATTAACCTCCTGGAGTCTTGTGTCAGAGATGAGCTTAACCGCACAGCTATGAGGGTCATGGTGGTGCTCGATCCTGTAAAACTGGTTATAACTAACTATCCGGAAAACGAAATCGAGTACCTCGATGCAGAAAACAACCCTGAAGATCCTCAGGGTGGCCACAGAAAGATTGCCTTTGGCAGGGAGCTGTACATAGAAAGGGAGGACTTTATGGAAAACGCACCTCCTAAATATTTCAGGATGACTCCCGGAGCCGATGTGAGACTTAAGCACGCCTACATTCTTAGATGTACGGGTGCAGACCACGATGCCAATGGGGAGATAAGCACGATTTACGCCACATATTATCCTGAAAGCAGGTCAGGGCAGGATACTTCAGGCATCAAGCCAAAGGGTACCCTCCATTGGGTATGTGCCACTGATGCATTGGATTGTGAAGTCAGACTCTATGACAGATTGTTTATGGTACCTGATCCCGCAGGTGATGAGGAAAAGGATTTTCTGGAATTTTACAACAGAGAGTCGTTGAAGCAGGTGACACAAGCAAAAATGGAATCGGGACTGGCAGGTTGCAAAGATGGAGACCTGTTCCAGTTTTTACGTCAGGGTTACTTTTGTGCCGATCCAGACAGCACCCCGGGCTATAAGGTTTTTAATAAAACAGTAGGGTTAAAAGACAGTTTTGCAAAGGAAGTTAAGGCTTGAGATTTCAATCCATTTTTGTCAGGAACAAGGGTCTTGCCAGGGTCTCTTCCAACGAGATAAAGGTCTCAGTCCTTTGTATTCCATTGATGGTCTGAAGCTTTTGTGAGAGTATATCCCTAAGGTGCTCCGTGTCTTTGCATATTACCTTGGCAAATATACTATAGGTTCCTGTAGTGTAATGAGCATCGATAATTTCAGGGATTTTCATCAGTTCAGTTTTAACAAATTCATACATGTTTGATTTCTCCAGGTAGATCCCTAGAAATGCCGTTACGCCAAAACCCAGTAAACTGTAATCCAGCTCAGCACTGATGGCTTTTATCAGTTTTGCATCCATCAGTTTTTTTACCCTGGCATGAATGGCCCCCTGTGACATAAATAGTTTTTTGCCCATATCGGCATAGGACATTCTGGCGTCCTTGGCCAGTATGGTCAGGATTTTAGTGTCGGTCTCATCCAGTTCAAATTGGGCGGCCTTGTTGTTCATTAATTTAATTTTTACAAAGAAACAGCTTAAGTAGTAAAAAATCAAAATTGAGTAAATATTATTGCCGTAATATTTAAAAATTTGGAATATAATTCAAGTAGAGTACAAAAATAAAAATAACATATAATAAAAACGTAATAATGTAGAATTATATACAAATTTGTTGCAACAAATATTTAAGTGTTTAAAATTCAGGGACGAAAATTCTGTATATGTTGCGTGCAATTGAATGTAGTATGATAATTTGAAGGTTTATTTTTCGATTTTATGTTAAAATTTTCAATATGCTGCAAATCAGGATAGCTGCATGAACTTTATTTTTGCTGTCCGTTTCTGAGTATAACGCAGAGACAAAAGCTCCCTGACAGCAGTTTGGCAGGAAATTGGCATATAAATTAATACATTTGAATATTTCAAAATGCAGCAAGAGTCAGACAACGAATCCGGGACAACTTACAAGGTTATGCAACCCCTGCTTTTGGGGGCCTTTGTAGCTATAGGCATGATGGTAGGATATAAGATGAACGACCTGCCACAGGTAAATCTTGTGGGAACGGAGGACCTGCCCATGGACAGCAGCCGTATGACTGGAAGAGTAGAGGAACTCATTCGTTTTATTGACTCACGTTATGTGGAGGACCTGGACCAGGACATGCTTATAGACGAGGCACTTGACGGGGTCTTTTCCAGGCTCGACCCGCACTCAGTGTATATACCAAAATCAGAAGTACAGGATGTGGCGGATCAGATGGATGGCCATTACCATGGCATAGGTATAGAAAATATATTGATAGATGATACACTCTGTGTCACACGGATACTCAGTGGCGGGCCTGCTCAAAAGGCAGGATTGTTGGCATTTGACAAGATAATGGCCATAGACGGAAAGCCGATCACGGGCAAAGAGTCAGA
>JAKQGD010000003.1 GCA_029573365.1 Bacteroidota bacterium
TCATCATCCAAGGGGTAGGCAAAGGCTAAAAACTTACTTCCCTTTTCCTTATATTCTCCTTCGGTGGGTGCCCGCAGTGTTGTATATACATCTGGATAAGACATCATTCCAGCGAAATGACTATGATGGCCAGCAGTGCAAATACAAATCCGGTGATTTTAAAGCCGGAGGCTTTTTCGCCAAAAATGACCATGCCTGTCAGACCTGCTATCAATAAAACACCTACGTTGTTTACCGGGAAAACTACAGAGCCGTCCAGACCTGCCTGCAGTGCCAGCAGGAGTAGGTATATGGAAAAAAAATTAGGGACACCCAGCAAGAGTCCTGCTATAATGTCACGGGCTCTGATATTTTTAATCCCTCCATTCAACAGCAAATAAATAAATCCAGAAATGCCTGCAAAAAGAAAAATGGCGGTTACAAATCCGGCATCGGCGGGCTTTATCAGTTTGTTGTGCTCCACCACGAGCAAAGCAGAGTCTACCATACATGAGCCGGCAAAGGTGAGCAGCGGCAAAGCCATAACCCACCCAGTGTTATTTTTGGCATGATCTGAGTTTTGGTCGGTTTTGTAATTGGCAAGAATGATGGCAATAACCGACAGAAGGATGCCTGACCACCGGATCCAGCCGGCAGACTCTCCATAAGCCAGAATGCCTATGAGAACAGGTGCGACAAGAGACATTTTTTGCAATATACTCGTGGTCATAATGCCAAAATACTGTACCGACGTAGCAAATATCATAAAAACCAGTAGAAAGAGAACACCCAGTAAAACGGCATATATAAGCCAGGGCTGTGAAGCAGGTGATCCGGTATACAAACCATCTCCGGCCACCAGGTATCCCGTCATAACGCAGGCAACGTAATTGACTACCACAGCTGCTACAGTGTTAATGCTGTATCTGTCAAACAACTTGAAGATGAGGCCTATCATTGAATTGAGGAAGATGCTTCCCACAAGTGCCAGCATAAACGTTAATCACAGAATTAGTACGTCAAGCGAAGCAGGAACATTACAAAAGGTGATGTCACCCTCCATAATTAATCCTTCGCCGTCGAGGTGAAAAAAACACTTGTCTTCCTGCTTGATATAAATCTCAGAAGCTTTGAAATAATGAATTATCGGACTTTTGTGGATGGTTCTCGTTAACATCCTGGGAACCGCCAGAAAATAACTGATTACATTGGCTTTTTTTAGCAATATGACGTCAAATTTTCCATCACTCAGGTCCGCTTCCGGGGCTATACTGAAGTTGTAACCATACACTGATGCATTGGCCACAGCTACAGAAGTATATAAGCCCGAATAATCCTGACCGTCTGCAACAATGTTCAGTTTGAGGGATTTAAACCGCAGTGTCTCCTTGATGGCATTTAATAAGTAGGGATAAAAGCCACGTTTCTTGTTTTTACGGGTATTGTAGGCAACTGAGGCATCAAGCCCAAGTCCAGCCACATTTATAAAAAAACGACCGTTTGCTGTGCCGGTATCTATCCTCATGGTCTTACAGCCATTGATAGCAACAAAAGCTTTTCTCACATTTCGCCTTATGTCCAGATGATAGGCAAAGCCATTGCCTGAGCCCATAGGTACAATGCCGAGAGCCGTTTTTGTTCCTTTCAGAACCGATGCCACTTCATTGATGGTACCATCACCGCCAACAGCTATGACCGCAAAATACGAAGCTGCCGCTGCCTGTGCCGAAAGTTCAGTAGCGTGGCCGGGATATGCAGTAAGGCAAATTTCATAGTCAAACAAAGACTTTTCCAGATATCTATCGACGACATTTCTGATTTTCGAACCATCCTTGTTTCCCGAAAAAGGATTGGCAATGATTCTGATTTTTTTCTTCATCAAAGCCACTTGTTTTCCTTATACCATTCGATGGTTTCAGGTATGCCTCTGGTAAGATCGTATTCGGCACGGAATCCAAGGTCTGCTTCCAAATTGCTTACGTCACAGTTCCAGTTTTTAGCTTTGAGTTCATTTACCTTGTTGACATTAAAGATAGGGTAAGAATCCCACATGCCTGATACTTTTTCGGTGATAAAAGCCAGGCTTTTGACCACTATAAGAGGGACTTTAACCTTGAGGGCTCTTTTTTTAAGGTATTCGCTGACAAATCCGGGGAAGGCATCGCCCGTGTACACATGACCATCCGTAGCAAAATATGCCTTATGAGGAGCCCCCTTTTCTGCGGCAAGCATGATTAACCTCACAAGGTCTTTGACATAGATAAAAGTCAGTTTCTGGCCAAGTACGGCAGGCTGGAGGTTGAGTCTTTTGTTGATCAGCTGAAAAACATTAAGCATATCTTTTTCCCTGGGACCGTACACAGCTGTTGGACGTATGATTACGTAGGGTATGTCCTTCTGCTGTCTCAGATACGATTCTGCTGCCAGTTTGCTCTCACCGTAATGGGTGACAGGGTGGGGTGTGCTGCTGTCCTTTACGATGCCTCCGGGTTGTTTGTCAGCAGGGCCATAAGCTGCCAGACTGCTTACAAATACCAGTTTTGAGAGTCCAATTTCAGATTGTCTGATGGCTTCTACTAGATTTACCAGCAACTCCTTGTTGACACGGATCAGTTCTGCCGGACTGGGTGACTTTGTCAGGCCCGCATTATGTATGATGTGGGTGATGTTATTTTGCTTTAAAACTTGCGTCAGGCTGTCTACAGAATGATAATCTGTTTCTACCAATGTCGCTCCGCTTTGTTTAAGAAAGGTGGTGCTTGAGTTTTTACGTACAGCGGCAAATACTTTGAAACCTCGTTCCAAAGCTTCCTCCACGAGGAAACTTCCTATGAATCCATTTGCTCCGGTGATCAGGATATTTTTATTCATAATGGACTTTTTGGAAAGATATGTGTAAGCCGTTATTGGGTTACCCAAATAAGATAAAGATGTAGGCTGATTTATTTATTAATCAAGCCCTCCAGACTTATCAGTGCTGGGTTTGAAGGACCTGTGGCTCGTCAAAAACACCGATTTCCCTGGCAATATCAGAAAGTATGCTCACTGACCTGTCTATCTGTTCCCTCGTATGTGTGGCCATGAGAGAATATCTGATAAGTGAGGACGTGCTGGGTACCGCAGGAGACACTACAGGATTGACAAAAACGCCTCTGTCGAGAGCCATTTTTGTAAGTCTGAAAGTTTTGTAATCGTCTCTTATCAAGATAGGTATGATAGGTGTTACAGAATGTCCTGTATCAAAGCCGGCTGCTTTAAGAGCGGCCATCGCATAATGGGTATTGTCCCACAGGGTTTTGATCCTTTCCGGCTCCTCCTGTATGAGCTCTATGGCAGCGATAACACTGGCTGCATTGGCCGGAGCTATACTGGCACTGAATATAAGTGACCTTGCGTTGTGTTTTAGGAAGTTGATGGTATCGAGGTCTGCTGCAATAAACCCGCCTATGCTGGCGAGAGATTTACTGAAGGTTCCCATAATCAGGTCTACTTTGTCGGTCAGCCCAAAGTGATTGGCTGTACCTGCACCATTGACTCCCAAAACCCCGAGGCCATGAGCGTCATCTACCATGATATTGGCATTGTACTTTTCTGCAAGTTGTACTATTTCCGGCAATTTGGCTATGTCTCCCTCCATGCTGAATACACCGTCTATGACTATAAGCTTTATTTTATCTGGTTCACACCTTGAAAGACATTTTTCCAAAGCTTCCATGTCGTTGTGGCTGTATTTCATAACCTTGGCGAATGAAAGCCGGGCTCCGTCAATGATGCAGGCGTGGTCGAGGTCATCGAGGATGATGTAATCATGCCTTCCGGGAATGGATGAAATCACACCCAGATTAACCTGGTATCCTGTACTGAAGACAAGTGCTCCTGGTTTTCCCACATATTTTGCCAGCTTTTCTTCGAGCTCCAGATGGATATCGAGGGTTCCGTTTAAGAACCTGGATCCCGCACATCCTGATCCGTATTTCTGTATGGCTTTGATGGATGCCTCCTTGAGTTTAGGGTGGTTGGTGAGGCCTAGATAGCTGTTGGATCCAAACATCAGCACGTCTTTGCCTCCGATTTTGACCACGGTATCCTGCTCTGATTCTATGGTTCTGAAAAAAGGATAAAGGCCCATTCTCTGTACCTGCTGTGGCAGGTTATAGGACATCATTTTTTGCTTCAAAGGTGTAACCATACGATCAGATGTTTTCTTTTTAAGGTTTGGTGTAAATTACAGATACCGTTCTGGGTGCAAATATCTTAAAATTTATTGGTTCAGCAGCTTAAGACTAAACATTTTCTTTGAGTTTTGCTGTTTGTCTGCAGTACCTGATATGCTTACTTTCCTTATTTAAAGGGGTTTTTAAGGTCTATATTTTTGTATACCAAAGTGTCATTAAAGGTGTCTAAAAATGCCTTCAGAGCCTTGATATAGTAGGCATCAAGTCCCAAAGGATGGAGGAGAGGGTCTGCATTGGGCGAATCTTTGCCTCCGCTGTTATAATGAGCTATAACATCATCTATGGTGTTAAACCGGCCATCATGCATAAACGGCCCTGTTGCTTTGATGTTTCTCAATGATGGAGCCCTGAATTTTCCATTGTCAGCTCTCGATCCGGTTACTTTTCCTCTACCCAGATCAGGAAAGTCGTCGAGGGTTGCTGAAGCCGTAAGTCCGTTGTTGAAAAAAGCATCTGAGGTGGCCAGTGGTGTATTGTGACAATGTCCGCACTCCGCCCGCGGCAGATCAGGGTCGGCATCAAAGTACATGCCGTAGCCTATAAGTTCCAAATCTGTAAATATTGCCTTGCCCTGCTGTACCTTGTCAAATTTTGAATCCTTGGAAATGATCGTTCTCTCAAACTGTGCAAGTGCCTTTGCAGCAAGCTCTCTGGTAATCTCACTCTTGTTGCTGATGCCAAAAGCTTCTCTGAACATTTTTGGGTACGTTGGATGATTTTTCAGTTGTCCCACGAGTTCCGGCCACTTGTGGTGCATTTCCACTGGATCTTCTACAGGTAACAAGGCTTGTTCTTCTAGTGTTTTTACACGGCCATCCCAAAACAAGCCCGATCTCACAAAGCCTATATTTAGCAGGCTCATCGAACTTCTTTTTCCTTCAATTCCATCTATACCCTTGCTAAAGGGTTTGCCGTCGGTAAATGCCAGTTCCGGTAAATGACAGCCGGCACACGATAAGGTACTGTCAGCAGAAAGAATGGGATCGTAAAATAGATGTCTTCCCAGCAATACTCCCTGTTTGGTCAGTGGATTGTCAGCAGGGATATCCATGGGTGGAAAATGGGAAGGCAGATCCATCTGCAATGCTTCCGGCGAATAAGTAATTGCTGTCAAATCACCTGAATCTACAGGATCAGGCTTACATGATTGTAATAACCACAACTGGAAAATTGCGTAAAGCAGCATCCACCTCTTCATGATAAAATCATTGGTTTTTAATTAACACCAATGGCCTTTTTAAGGTTCGGTGTCATGGCTTTTTTTATGACCGCCGGAAGTGTATCTAGGTTCACATTCATAAAAAGTTGCTTGTAGTCGTTTTTAAGATTGTAAATAATATTTTCCCCTTTGCGGGTAATAACAGTGCTGTCAATGTTCATGTAAAATCTGTCCGTCGAATCACCAAAATTCAGATTTACGGTGTCTCTTCTTTCCTGTTTTATTCTCACATACCTGAGAGTGGCAAAGGTTGTGTTTCCTGCTGCATCTTTCAGTTTATTTGCTTTAAGCAATACATGGTTTGATGGCAGTTCTGTAAAGGATGTATTCAGCAAGGTGTCGCTTAATCCCATATTTAATACCAGCCTGTCAAACTGCCCGAATGCTTTGACCGTACCTGCAGTCAGTGTATTGTCGGTTATCCTGCATATGTGCATATCATTGTGCTGTATCACTGATTGATCTTCGTTGTAAATGACTTCGAGAATTCTTGTGGTAGATTGGTCAGGTCTGATAAGTGTAAAACCAGATAGATAATACCTGATATCCAGCAACTGATAGTTTTGGCCCAGATTGTTGGTGTAAATTTTTCTAATGTCGAGCAAGCTATCACCGGCCATATGTTTGATATTCAGTTGAAGGGCAGGGTAGGTGCAACAGTCAGAGCAGCCATCATCCGCTGTTACATCAAAGTTAGAAGCCAGCGTGTCCAGACAACCTTCCTTCCTCACATAACATGACATCTGGAGCAAAACCGCCAATGTAAATATCAGTGCGGCAGGCATTTTTCGGAACACTGAGGTCATGTTTTTTTGAGTTCGTCAAAGATTTTCTTCACGATTTGTTTGACCTGGGCGGAAAAGTCCTTTTCAATGATCCAGTGATAATAGGAAGGTTCCTTCCGGAATACTTCAGCTACGACATGACCGGCATATTTTCCGAAATTAAAAACGACTTCACCTTTTGAGTTGTACTTGAGCCTTTGGGTGATATCCAGGATTGAGTCATCAGAGATAAAATCAGCAATCGCATTGATGTCATTTCTCACGGGTGCCTTGTGGGCAAATCCATCCCCGTCTACCCAGTCTACATTTTCGTATCTGATAATCTGTCCTTTAAATACTTCCACTGTGGCACGTGCATCAGCCAATGCATCATGGGCATCGGCCAGGTCCTTGTCACAATACAACCGGTAAGCTGCCTTGAGCGTGCGGGGTTCCATTTTATAGAATATTTTCTGGACGTCTATGAGTCTGCGTTTTGAAATATCGAATTCGATTCCTGTCCGATGAAACTCCTCCATGAGCATGGGCACATCAAAACGGTCAGAATTATACCCTGCCAGATCCGCCTCACCTATAAAGTCAAAAATCGTTTTACTCAACTGCTCAAAAGTAGGTTTGTTACGAACCATCTCATTGCTGATTCCATGTACTGCAAATGCTTCATCTGAGATCGGCATGCCGGGATTGATCAGGCAAAACAATTCCTGTGGTTCGTCTGATGATTTGGTATATTTAATGAGGCCTATTTGTAAAATCCTGTCCTTCATCACATTGAGGCCCGTGGATTCAATGTCAAAAAATACCAGGTCTTTTTGCAGATTGAGTTTCATGTTCTGGGTGGATATTACTTTTGTTCGTTGTGAAGGTAAAAATTTTCAAAGCCCGTTGTGGTCATGAATTCAAAAACTCCGTCACCTTCCTTGTCGTAAATAAAACATGCCTCTATGCCTTGGATGTTTTCTGCCAGTTTTATGGCCTTATCGAGTCCCATGACCATAAATGCTGTGGCGTACCCATCGGCAGAAGTACAATCATCAGCTATCACTGTGGCACTGAGTATGTCTGAGGGTTGACTTTTACCTGTATAAGGATTGACTATATGCACATATTTTACGCCATTGGCCTGGTATGAATTGCGGTAGTTACCGCTTGTGGCCAGTGATTTGCCTGAGATAATAACCGGAATTTCTACGTCTGTTTCCTTAGCTTTTTCTGAGGGTCTGTTTATACCGATGACCCATGCATTGTTTCGGTCATTGACACCACGTGTTCTGATTTCTCCGCCCACTTCGATCATGTAGTTTATGATACTCTTGCTGTCAAAAAACAAAGCCAGCACATCTACAGCGTACCCGGGAGAGATGGCATTAAAATCCAGTTTTACTTCCTTGTTGGGCTTCTTGATACAATTCTGGCCGGTACTGTTCCTGGTGATAACAAGACTGTCAAATACAAGCAGATTCATGAGCCTTTTTACTTCCAGAGTATCTACTTCTGCGGGCTTCCTTTTTTCACGGGAACCAAAGCCGTAATACCTTGCCAGAGGCGAAATGCTGGGGTCAAAAGCTCCCCCGGTCTGAGAAAAAACTTCTTTTGATCTGAGAAAAACAGGTTCGAAATAGGGGTCTTTTGCCGGGTCGTAGCAAAAGATACTGTCAGCATTGTTAAACAAGGTCAGTGTACTGTTGTCAATGTACGCCGACATGGACAAATTAAAGTCTTCGAGGATCGAATCTACGGACGCCTGTACTTTTTCGGGCTGCTCAGCCTGTATGGTTATGTGGTACTTTGTCCCCATCGTTGGGCCGGAAATCTGATAATACGTACCACCCGACCTGTTTTTACAACCAATGGCAATCCCACTAACAAAAATATAAAATAATACCGGTGTTATAGGATTCCAAAATTTAAACATCCTTGTCGCCGTTTAACAGGCCTCTGTCCCGGGCCTCTTCCGTAAAAGAATGCAAGTCGACAGGTTTGGCATTTTTTCGCATCCTGATGTTAAGGAATTCCACAAGCAACGAAAATGCTATAGCGAAATACAGATATCCTTTGGGCACTGCACCTATTTCCGAATCGAAAATTTTGAGATGTGCCAGATGGCCTCCCTCTATGATGAGCATAAAACCTATTAGTATCAGAAAAGCGAGCCCTAGAATTTGAATAGTGGGGTGTTCATTGACAAATTTACTGACAGGTACCGTAAAGAGCATCATAATAATAACTGAAACTACTACAGCAAGGATCATGACAATCAGGGCACCATGCAGGCCATTGGTCATACCCACAGCTGTCAGGATCGAGTCAAATGAAAACACAATATTGATCATCGTTATTTGAAAAATTGCCGAATTAAATGATATTTTTTTCTTGACACCCTCGGCGACATTGTGATCTTCACCTTCCAGTTTGTGGTGGATTTCCGAAACACTCTTATACAAAAGAAACAAACCTCCGGCAATCAGAATAATACTCTGCCCTGAAAAACCTGCCTTGATCCAATTAAAATCAAATTCTAGCCAGGGTTGGTTCATGGCTACCAGCACGGATATACCCAATAGTAAAATAATTCTGAGAACCATTGCCATCAAAAGACCGATGTTGGTGGCTTTTTTTCGATCTTCAACCTTTAGCTTGCTGGAGGTGATACTGATAAATATAATATTGTCCACACCCAGCACTATCTCCAAAAATGTCAGGGTTAGCAAACTCATCCATATAGCAGAACTGCCAAAATCAGGAATGGCAAGAAGATTGAAGTTCATATTTTAAAATTAGAGTGCAAAAATAAAAGAATTTGGGTATCGGAGTGAGAATGTCTCAATTTTAGACTTGCCTTTCTATGAAATCAGCAAGGCCACATAATGCCCTGTTCCGCCGAGTATCACAAAAATATGCCATATGGCATGATGCCACGCTAGCCGTGTCCTTACATAAAAGTATACACCGGCTGTATAAAGTAGTCCGCCGGCTATGACCCAGCATAACACAGATGTAGGCATATTCAAGCTAAGATCTTCGATGAGCCAGACCACCATCCATCCCAGAAAAAGATAAAGTATAAGAGAGACGATTTCATATTTTGTATGGAAGATCAGCTTAAACAAAATGCCGGCACTAATAACAGACCAGTGTACTGCCAGAAACTGCCACCCCTCTATGGTGTTGAGATACAATATGATAAATGCCGTATAGGAGCAGCCAATCAATACAAAAATCGAAATATGATCCAGAATACGCCACCTGTTTTTACGTACCTCCTTATTTGCAAGGTGGTAGAAAGTGGAGCAGAAGAACATGACAAACAACCCGGCTCCGAATATGGCGATGCTCCAGAATTTTATATCCACAGGCAATATAGCCAGAATAACCGGAGTCATTAGGGCAGTAATTACCAATCCTGCTCCATGGGTGAGTACATTTGCTTTTTCGTCTAGTGACAAATTTTGGTACAGGCTGAGTATCATCATCAAATATTATAATCCTAACTTTGCTCTGAATTCAGGGTCTATCTGATTGTAGCCGGCATTAATTACCTGCTGCAGGTCTGTTTTGGCTTCATTAACCATGTTAAGGCTAAGGTAAGTTCGTGACCTTTCGTACAAGAATAACAGGGAATTCGAACTTTTGTACTTGAGTGCTTCATTATAGGCCGGTATGGCATCCTGCGGGCGATTTAGCAAACGCAAAACCCTGCCTTTTTCGTACCACAAATCAGGGTTGTAGGGCTGTAGCTTGAGATAAGATTCGATATCTGCAAGGGCCAGGTCCAGCTTATTTTGAGTTTGGAACATAATCGAACGGTTCAAATAGCCAACGGCATGGTCAGGCTTGAGCCTGAGACCTTCGTTAAAGTCGTCTATTGCTTTGTCTATATCTCCCAGCCTGGCGTAGGTGGCTCCTCTGTTTACCCTGAACTCACCGTCTTTGGGATCATATTCAATGGCCTTATTATAATCGTTCAAAGCCAGTAGCAGCGAATCCCTGCCTTTTGCAGCATCAAAATACAACCTCGCCCTG